>NZ_OMOI01000002.1:600000-819404 GCF_900302485.1 Aliiroseovarius pelagivivens
GGGCGAAACGTCGTTCGACGAACGACCCCAAGCCACGCGGGCATCGACATACAGGTTCTCGTGTACGCGTTTGGTCAGATACGGTCCAATCATGAAGCCGTTGCCCGAGATCTCGGCACCGGGGCCGCTTAGGCTGGCATTGTCGAACTGCAGGCCCAGACCGATCAGAAGATCGGGGTTAAGCAGGCGATCAACACCCATGTGGATGATGTTGAAGTTGCCATCCATGTTTCCGGCCGAGAATTTCGCATGTGCGGCTTCGATCCAGAAGTCATACGGCGACGACGGTGCGACGGCATTGGACGACGACAGGAAAGTACCACCGTTGGCAGCTTCGCCTTCGGTCGAGGTGTCGTTGCGGCTGGCAACTTCGCCCGAGGCTGCAACATTGCGGCTACGGTTGTTCAGACGACCGATGCGGCGTTCCAGGTTAGGGCCGTTTTGCACAATCAGACGGCCACGTGCTTCCGAAAGCGTCGCAATCAGTGCTTGGGCCTCTCCGGCAGGGTCGATGATTTCGAGGTTGATGAAAGAAGAAATCGCACCGCTTCCGGCCGCATAGTAAGTGGTGATGACAATCTGATGTGTCCCCGGGGTCAAATTTCCCGGAAGTGCAACAGTCCTGTCGATCGAGAACACGCTGGTGCTGTTGCCATCGGCAAGGTTGCTGCCCGAAGCCAGAAGGGTGACACCATCGAGGTGAATTTCCCACTCTGCGGTTACTGGGCCATGCCCGGCATGCCAGATGGTGTAGTCGAAGCCTACGTCGACTGTATCGCCGCCAAGGGCGGTGGTTTCGGACACCGAAATATTCGTGTTGCCACGGTTGTCGTGTGCTTCCGCTTGCGTGGCGCCAAACAGGCCAACGGCCATCACCGTTGCAAGTGTGCGCGCCCCTTTGAACAAGCCGGGCAAACCCTTCCAGCCCAGCGTGTTCATCCCTCGTTTATTAGCCATCCCCTAGCTCCTTATGGCTCAAATGTTTATGCCTTTCGGCGCAAAATGCAGGCTTCAATCATGACATGAGATCCGGAGCGAGACGCCGTTATACCGCGTTTCTGTTTGTGCATTTTCTGCTTTTAGTGCCCGAAACAATCCGTCAATTTCGAAATGTTGCCTTAGGGTTAACTTTTATAAACGTTCCCTTAACATTTGAAGGAAAGAGGGATTTGATCTGAAGGGGAAATGATAAAATTCACCATGTGGGCAATTTTGCTACAGTCCGCACTACCAGTAGTAGAGGGCGCTAGAATCTAGTGTAACTGTGAGTGGAGTGGAGCTCAGTTCAAGCGCGTCAATCCCACGGGACCGTCGAACTATTTGATACGGGTAAGGTCCCAAAAAGCTCCATCACGAAACAGGCGCAACACAATTGCAGCCGATTCAGAGAAAGAGTCGCCCGTTGCCGCGAATTTGTTGGGGGGCGTGAACAGCAGGTCGAGATCTGCCTGAGTAGTGCCCTCAACCAACAACGCATCGATCGTGATGTTTTCTGCGTTCCGTGGCTTCAGGTCCAGATCATACAGGTAAATCGCGATTTCATTTTCTGAACGCACAAGTTCAATATGGTTATGCTGAGTGACGTTAACCTTCCCTCCGTTCTGCCCATTATGATCAGGGCTTTCATGGGCAGCCGCCGCGCCAGCGATCAAATGGGAAAGCGCAATTGCTGCGAACAGTTTCGTGATCTTGGGAAGGAACATGTCAGTTTTTCTTTTCTGGTCGAAGAGAGCTGGGCGAATGGCACATCAGGCCGGGATAGGATCTCTTAAGGGTGTTTCGAACATTACGTTATCTCGACGAATGTCGTCCTGAAAGGGCTTATTGAAATATCCCGATCAGCATTGGCCCCGCACATCCGGTCAAAGCCGATCGGGATATCCGGTGGCTTACTCTTGCCCCGCCAACTGTCCAAGTTCTGCCCCAAGCTTCTGGGCGAACGCATTCGCCAGCTTCGATGCCGGACGGTGTGCTGGCATCAGGATAGAAACATCCAGCGAGACAAGAGGCCTGAAGGGCCGAAAAACGATGGCGTGGGGTTCGGGCGTCAGCATTTTATAGCCTGCGACCGTGATCGGGTCACACACGCAATAGCACAATCCCTTTTCCACAAGGATCAGGGCCGGCTGGAAGGTCCGCAGCTCGAAACGCTGAACAAATTTGGCACTTTGGTCATCAAAGGCACGTTTCGTGGCAGCGAGGTTGGGGTGCCCTTCCTGAAGGGCGGCCATGGGTTTGCCGTCCAGAGTGTGCGCCTCGATCTGATCAAGCGCCGCAATCGGATCGTCGCGTGGAATGGCGCACATGCATTCCAGTTTGAAATCCTGCATATCCAGCGCCGGGTTTGGGGTCGGGGTCTCGGCCAGCCCGATGTCATACTGCTGCGATGTAATCCATTTGGTGACGGTCGAGGAGGCGCGCATCATCAACGAGGCATGTACATCGGACTTGTCCCGCAGGAACTCTCCCAAAAGCTGCGGCATCAGCATGTTGGCGGCGGCGGGCATGCAGGCAATGTTCAGGCGCCCCTTTGTCAGTGCGCCGATCTCGCTCATTGTGCGGGTCGACAACACAAGGCGATCTAGGATTGCCTCGGCCTCTCCGGCAAAGAACTGCGCCTCGGGTGTGGGTTCCAGCCGCCCTTTCTGACGGCGAAACAGCGACAGCTGCAATTCGGCCTCGAGGTTCGCAATAAGGGCACTGACCGCAGGCTGTGTCCGGCCAAGGATTCGGGCCGCTTCCGAGACGGATCCACTTCGCATGACCTCTCGGAAGGCCTGAAGTTGGCGGATGCTGATGTTCGGAGTCATTGATTCTGATACCTTTTTTCCCATCCTATAAAGCAACTTTATCTAAACATCAATATAATCGCTTTGACCTTTTGGGTTCTCAAAAACATCCTTAACGGAACGTCAATCCGAGACCCGGGTTGCCACAGGAGAACACAATGGACCGCTTTGCCAGCATCATTCTGACCGTTCTGATCTGCGTTGTTGCGCTGGGTCAGTTCGTACAGGTGATCACCCGCTATGTGCTTGAGATCCCGGTGATGGGGCTTGAGGAAAGCCTGCTTTATCCGACGATGTGGCTTTACATGCTGGGGGCGGTCAACGCCTCGCGTGAGAACACCCATATCCGCGCCAATGTGCTGGAAATCTTCCTGTCGAGCACAAAGCAGCAACAGGTGCTGGCGGTGATTGGCGAAGTGATCAGCCTGACTGTCGGCATCTGGCTGACGATCTGGGCATGGGATTTCACCAAATACTCGATCCGCGTCTGGCGCGAGAGCCCCACGCTTTATCTGCCCACCTTCTATGTCGATGTGGCGCTGATCACGGGCATGGTCCTGATGATGATCTTCACCGCATGGCATCTGATTAAGCACCTGATCGTGCTGTTCAGCCCTGACACCCCGACCAAGGAATCCTGATATGGTTGAAATTGCACTTCTTGCCGTTCTGGTTCTGGTGGTCTTGCTGACCCTTGGCGTGCCACTGCCCTATTGTTTCGGTGGCGGGTTGATGGTGATGTACTTCGCCGGAGACGTTGTCATGAAAGGCAACATGCTGTGGGGCTTCCAGCAGCTGGGTAACCCGGTTCTGCTTGCCATTCCGCTGTTTGTTCTTGCAGGCACAATCATGTCGGTCTCGGGGATTGCGGCGAGCCTTCTGAACTTCGTCAACATCTTCATCGGGCACCTGCGCGGCGGGCTTGGTGTTGTGGCCACTGTGTCCTGTGCGCTGATTGGTGCCATTTCGGGCTCGGGCCTGACCGGCGTGGCCGCGATCGGCCCGCTTCTGATCCCCGAGATGGAGAAGCAGGGTTATCCACGTGCTTATGCCACCGCCTTGATTGCGAACGCGTCGCTGTTGGGCCTGTTGATTCCACCTTCGGTCACGATGATCGTCTATGGCTGGGTCACCGACACCTCGATCCTTGCCTGCTTCCTGGCGACGCTCGGCCCCGGCCTGCTGATCATGACCGGCTTTTCGGTCGTCAACATCCGCATGGCCCGCAAGTTTCCGCTGGAACTGAACGAGCCGCTAAAGGGCAAGGCTTTTGTCAGCGAAGCCTCATCGCGTGGGCTCAAGGCCATCCCGGCACTGCTGATGCCGGTGATCATTCTGGGTGGCATCTATGGCGGCATCATGACGCCAACGGAAGCCGCTGCTGTTGCTGTGATCTATGCCGTCCCGGTGGGTTTCCTGATCTATCGTGGCCTGAACGTGAAAACCTTCCTGGGCGCCGGCAAAGAGGCCGCCACCAGTGTCGGGGCGATCATGCTGATGATCCTGTTTTCGATGATCCTGAGCCAGATGTTTGTGCTGGAAAGCGTACCGCAAGCGCTGGTCGAGGCGATCTTCTCGATCACTGAAAACAAGCTGGTCCTGCTGATCCTGATCAACATCCTTCTGTTCCTCGTTGGCATGGTGGTGAACGACGTGACCGCGATCATCCTGATTGCCCCGCTGCTTTTGCCTTTGATGCAGGCGATCGGCGTCAGCCCCATCCAGTTCGCGGCCATCATGGGTGTGAACACGGCGATGGGCGGTGTGACGCCCCCCTACGCCTCGATCCTCTATCTGGGCGCACGTATCGGCAATGTGCCGGTCACCCAGGTCATTCGCCCTGCCATGACGCTGATCCTGCTGGGCTATCTGCCGGTGGTGTTCCTGACCAGCTTCTGGCCCGACCTCTCGCTCTGGCTGCCGCGTTTCTTCGGCTACTGAGCCCGACCCAACAACACACGACAAACAAGACATCATCCACGGAGGAGACCTACACATGATGAGCTTTCTGAGATCGACCTGCCTTGCAGCTGCCGTTGTGGCAACCGCCGGCATCGCCGCCGCAGACACGCTGAAAATCAGCCACATTCGTCCGCAAGGCGCCACCATCGACAACGAGCTGCGCGCCTTCGCAGACGGCCTGTCGTCCGCCACCTCTGGCTCGCTTGAGCTGAACCTGTTCCCGGCGTCGGCTCTGGGGGACTATACCTCGGTACAAGAACGTATCTCGGTTGGTGCCATCGACATGGCTGTGCAGCCCGCTGCCACTGCCGTAGATCGCCGCATGCAAATTTCGGCTTTCCCCTATGTTGCGGCCAACTGGGCTGAAGCAAAAAGCATCTATGGCCCCGGCGGCGCGATCTATGACGCGATGAAAGAGCTGTATGCCAAGCAGGATATCACCATGCTGGCCGCTTATCCGGTCTATTTCGGTGGCATCGCGCTGAACGCCGATGCGGTTTCACCCGGTGATCCGACCGCCGCCAAAGGCATCAAGGTGCGCGTACCCGGCATCAAAAGCTTCCAGCTGACCGCTGACGCGCTGGGCTATATCTCGTCGCCGATCCCGTTCTCGGAAGCGTTCACCGCTGTGCAGACCGGTGTGGTTGACGGCGTGGTTGGATCGGGCGCTGAAGGTTACTATGCCTCGTTCCGCGACGTGACCACCACGTATGTACCTGTGAACACCCACTTCGAAGTTTGGTACATGATCATCAACTCGGGCGCGCTGGCCGAGCTGTCTGACGAAGATCGCGCCGCGCTGGAAAACGCTGCCGTTGCTTTCGAAGCCAAGCGTTGGGAAACCGCCGAGGCTGATCAGGGCGCTTTCGAACAGAAACTGGCTGACAATGGTGCCAGCATCGTGTCGCTGAGCGACGAAGAACTGGCCGCCACTGCCAAACACGTGCGCGCCCAGGTTTGGCCGCAGGTACTGGCTGACGTTGGCGAAGAGTGGGGCCAGTCGATCCTCGATAAGATCGACAACTAACCACAGGTTCTGAGCCTCCTAGAAGGGGCCGCCCTCCCCGGCCCCTTCTACCTTTCTTCCAACCGGAGCTTCCCGATGTTCAGATCGCTGGTAGAAAACGGCCCGAACAACGTTCGGGTAACAGTGAATGGCCAGAATGTTGACTTGCCCGATGGACAGTCCGTCTGGTCCGCTTTGGCCCTTTCGGGGCAGCGTGTCACCCGCAAGGCCGCGCTTTCGGGACAAGACCGCAGCGCCTATTGCGCGATGGGGGTCTGCTTCGAATGTATGGTCGAAATCGACGGGCTGCCCAACCAGCAGGCCTGTCTGATCCGTGCCACAGACGGCATGGAGATCACGACACAGAACATCACCGAAACCTCGCAAGCAGAGGCAGCCCAATGAACGCGCGGCAATGTGTGATCATCGGCGCAGGCCCGGCTGGCATGTCCGCCGCCATGACGCTGATCGCCCACGGGGTCACGCCTCTGGTGCTGGACCGCGGTGCGCAGGCCGGTGGGCAGATTTACCGCTCGGCTGCAAATTCCCTGCTGCCCGATACGACGGTCCTTGGCCCGGAATATGCCAAGGGTGCCGATCTTGTCGCAGCCTATCAGAATAGCCCGGCAGATCATGTCGCTGGCGCGGACGTCTGGCATATCGGCGTCGACGGCAAGATCCTCTTTTCAAAAGACGCTGCCACCCATCAGGTCGGCGCGCGTGAAATGCTGCTGTGTCCCGGCGCGATCGAACGCCCGATGCCCATCAAAGGCTGGACCTTGCCCGGCGTGATGACAGCGGGGGCCGCACAGGTCATGCTGAAATCGGACGCGATGGTGGCCGAAGGGGCCGTATTCGCCGGGTCTGGCCCGCTGCTTTACCTGATCGTGGCGCAATATCTGCGGCTGGGGGTGAAGGTGGCCGCATTGGTCGACACCACACCGCACCAGAATTACCTCAAGGCCGCGCCCTTCCTTCCCGGCGCGCTACGCGAACCGAAAATGTTGCAAAAAGGCCTGTCGCTTCTGTGGGAAATCCGCAGGGCAGGCGTCGCTGTGCATCGCAATGTCACAGAGCTTGAAGTGATCGGTGAAACCCGCGCCGAGGGGCTGCGGATCAATGGCAGACAAGTGATCCCTGCCGAGACCGTCTTTCTACATCACGGCGTGATGCCCAACCCGAACATGACGCGTGCGCTGCGGTTGACGCACGCATGGAACGAAGACCAACTGACCTGGCACGTGGCCCGAAACCGATTTGGTCAAAGCTCGCTGTCCCATGCGGCCGTTGCGGGGGATGGCGCGGGTATTGTGGGCGCGGATGGGGCCGAGGCCGAGGGGCGGCTTGCGGCGCTCAACATGCTGTGCCGCCTTGGACGCATTTCCGTTGAAGAACGCGATCGCAAAGCCTCTGGTGATCATGCGACCCTGCACAGGCTTGCCGCTGTGCGCCGCTTCATCGACAGGCTCTATCGTCCGCTGGATCACCTGCGGGTTCCGCAGGATGAGGACACGCTGGTGTGCCGTTGCGAAGAACGCAGCTTGGGTGATTTACGGGCGGGCTTTGCGGCTGGCGCCACAGACCCCAACGCGCTGAAATCGCTCACCCGGTGCGGCATGGGACCGTGCCAAGGGCGTCAGTGTGGCCCAATGGTCAGCCAGCTTCTTTCCACTTGGCGCGAGGACCCCATCGCAGACGTGGGTTATTACCGCCTGCGCAGCCCGCAACGGCTGCTCAGCCTCAAGGAACTCAGCCGTTTTCACAAACTGGGCCAAGCGCAGGAGGCCGCAGAATGAAGGCAGATGTCCTGATCATTGGCGGCGGCATCCAAGGCTGCGCCACGGCCTATCACTTGGTAAAATCCGGCGCTTCGGTGATCTTGCTGGAAAAAGATCACATCGCCCGCCATGCGTCTGGCGTGAACGCGGGCGGCGTGCGGCTTTTGGGTCGTGATATGGCCGAAGTTCCCCTGTCGAAGGCAGCGATGCAGATGTGGCAGTCGCTGGATGATACGTTGGAAGGTGACACCGGATTTCGGGCCACCGGGCTGATCAATATCGCTGTCGACGACGCAGACCTGAACAAGCTGCGCGCGCGGGAAAAGGCGATGCACGCTTTGGGCTATACCCATGAGCGGATCATTGACCGGGACGAGTTGATCGCCCGCCTGCCGCATGTGAATCCGAACTGCGTCGGCGGCGTAATGTCGGACATCGATGGCCACGCCATCCCCTACAAAGCCACCAATGCCTACCGATTGGCCGCCAAACGGCTGGGCGCGGAAATCCTTGAAGGCACAGAGCTAAAAGCGCTGCGCCGGGTCGGCGCAATCTGGCTGGCTGAAACGCCAATCGGGCGGATCGAGGCCGATACCGTGGTGAATTGCTGTGGTGCGTGGGCAGATCGCGTTGCGATGATGATTGGCGACAACGTGCCTCTGTCCCACGCCGCGCCTATGCTGATGATCACCGCCCGGATGCCGCATTTCGCCGGCCCCGTGGTCGGGGCGGTCAGCCGTCAGCTCAGCTTTAAACAGTTCGAGAACGGCACCGTGCTGATCGGGGGTGGGGCAAAAGGTTTTGCCGACCGGGCCAATAACGCGACGCGGTTGGATTATGCGAAGCTGGCCGACGCCTCGCGCACCACGATCGAGTTCTTCCCCATCATGGCGCGCGCTGCAATCAACCGCATGTGGGCGGGGCTTGAAGCCTATATGCCCGATAACCTGCCGGTGATCGGCCCTGCCGTTAGTGCCGAGCGTGCGTTTCATGCCTTCGGCTTCTCTGCTCATGGTTTTCAGATGGGGCCGATTGTGGGAAAGGTCATGGCAGATCTGGTGCTGACAGGCGACTGCGACTTCGATCTGACCCCATTCCGCATCGACCGGTATGACCGCAAAGTTCTGTAATAGGAGATAACCATGACCATAACCCGTATCGAAACCGGCCAGCGTATGAGCAAGATCGTCAAACATAACGGTGTGGCCTACCTGTGCGGTCAGACCTCAGACGCGCCCACCGTGGCCGAACAGACCCGCGTGTGTCTGGAAAAGGTCGAAGACCTGCTGGCCAAGGCCGGGTCGGACAATACCCGTATCTTGCAGTGCGTGATCTGGCTGGCAGATATGGCCGATTTCGCCGAGATGAATGCCGTTTGGGACGCTTGGGTGCCCGAAGGACACACGCCGGCACGCGCATGTGGCGAGGCGAAATTGGCCCGCGACGCCCTGAAGGTAGAATTGATCGTCACCGCTGCCTGCGACGGTTAAGCTGCAGCGATGGAATCGCTTACTATACTCTTCGTGCCGCTATCCCTGATCGCTACAGCAGTGATGGCGGCCTCGGCTGCAATTCAGGCGCGCCGTTTCAACCTCGACTTGTTCGGCGCGACTGTTTTGGGCGTTGTCACCGCCGTTGGCGGTGGCACGTTGCGTGATTTGCTTCTTGGCATTACCCCGGTGTTCTGGATTTCCGACCTGAGATTTCTTCTGGTGGCGGTGCCGTCGGCATTGCTGAGTTTTCTTGTTGCCGCGCGGATGCCAACGGGCAACGGGCGTCGGCTTGCCCTTTTGATGTACCTGGATGCCGTCGGGTTGGCGCTGTTCACCCTGACAGGCGTGCAGGTCGCCTTGGAGGCCGGGGTCGCGCCCGTCCTGACGATTGTGATCGGCTGCGTGACTGGTACGGCAGGCGGCATGATCCGAGATCTGTTGTGTAACATCACCCCTAGCGTATTGCGCGAAGACCTCTACGCAACACTTTCGCTGGCAGGTGGCGCGGCTTATTTGGCATTTTCCCGATTTCTGGGGGAATCGATGGCGACGCTTGTAACTTTTGGCCTCATCCTTCTTGCACGCCTTGTTGTGCTGTGGCTGCACCCCCCTAAGCCAGACGAAGGGGCTTCCCGGAACTAACGGGCACATTTGGGCTTTCGCTGATGGCTAAGTTGGCAGGCAGTGAAGAACCGCAGTTTGAATCAATCAACGACATTGCGATGTTTCAGGCCGGGAAACCGGGCTGTCGTTGATTCACATCCACACCATCAACGAGCAAGCGTGCCCCCAGACAAACGAAAGCCGCGCTCAATGGCGCGGCTCGTAGCATCTTGATATTTAAGATGAAAGTGGTGAGCCGTGAAGGATTCGAACCTTCGACCCACTGATTAAAAGTCAGTTGCTCTACCAACTGAGCTAACGGCCCACTCTGTGAGCGCGGTGACTAAAGGGAGTGGCGGGTCGGGTCAACCCCATTTTCGAATGAATCTGCACGATCTCTGGCAAAAGTTTTGCCAAGGGCTTATATCGCGGCACATGGCTGATACGCAGACACATATAGACACCCTTGAGTTCATGAAATGGCATGGGGCGGGCAATGACTTCGTGATGATTGATTCACGGGGGCGCGATGCTGTGGTGACACGGGAATTGGCTGCTGGGTTGGGTGACCGCAATCGCGGTGTTGGCTTTGACCAGCTGGCCGAGATTCGCAGCTCGGACGTGGCCGATATTGATCTGGATTTCTGGAACGCGGACGGCAGCCGGGCTGGGGCGTGTGGAAACGCGACCCGTTGCGTGGCGCGCTATATGATGGAACAGACCGGCAAGGACGCTCTGACCATCCGCACCTCGCGCGGAGTGCTTGAGGCACGGGCCGATGGCGATCTGGTCGCGGTGAATATGGGTCAGCCTCAACTGATATGGGAAGAAGTGCCGCTGTCGCACGACGTAGACCTGCAGCACCTGCCGCTAGATGGGGATCCCGTTGCTGTTGGCATGGGTAATCCGCATTGCGTGTTCTTTGTGGACGATGCTGATGCTGTGGATGTCGCCGGTATCGGGCCGGGCTTCGAGACCGATCCGCTGTTCCCCGAAGCCACCAACGTAGAATTCGCCGAAGTCCGCTCGCGTGACGAGATCCGCATGCGCGTCTGGGAACGCGGCACCGGTATCACTCTGGCCTGTGGCTCGGGTGCGTGCGCCACTGCTGTTGCCGCCCATCAGCGCGGCCTGACCGACAAGCGCGTGCGGATGGAGCTGGATGGCGGCTGGCTGACCCTTGATTGGCGCGAAGATGGCGTCTGGATGACCGGCCCCACGGCCTTTGTATATAGTGGCCAGCTGACCCAAGCCTTCCTGAAAGGTCTGTAAGATGGGTGCGACACCCCCTGTATTCGCGACGCTTGGCTGTCGCCTGAACGCCTATGAGACCGAGGCGATGAAACGTCTGGCCGATGAAGCAGGCGTCGAGAGCGCCGTGGTGGTGAATACTTGCGCCGTGACGGCTGAGGCTGTGCGCAAGGCCCGACAGGAAATCCGTAAGCTACGACGTGAAAATCCGGACGCGAAGGTGATCGTCACCGGTTGCGCGGCCCAAACCGAACCCGAGACCTTCGCCAATATGGACGAGGTCGACGCGGTTATCGGCAACCACGAAAAGATGTCGCCCGAGACCTGGGCGGGCCTTGCCCCCGATCTGATTGGCGAGACGGAGCGCGTGCAGGTCAACGACATCATGTCCGTGACCGAAACCGCCAGCCATCTGATCGATGGGTTCGGCACGCGGTCCCGCGCCTATGTGCAGGTTCAGAACGGCTGCGACCATCGCTGCACGTTTTGCATTATCCCTTATGGCCGCGGAAATTCCCGGTCGGTGCCGGCGGGCGTTGTGGTCGATCAGATCAAACGTCTTGTGGATCGTGGCTTTAACGAGGTCGTGCTGACCGGCGTGGACCTGACCAGCTGGGGCGCTGACCTGCCCGGAGAGCCACGCTTGGGCGATCTGGTCATGCGCATCCTGCGTCTGGTGCCGGACCTGCCGCGCCTGCGCATCAGCTCGATCGATTCCATTGAAGCGGATGAGAACCTGATGCTGGCCATCGCGTCTGAACCGCGTTTGATGCCGCATCTTCACCTGAGCCTTCAGCACGGGGACGACCTGATTCTGAAGCGGATGAAGCGTCGCCATTTGCGCGACGACGCGATTGCCTTCTGTGAAGAGGCGCGCAAGTTGCGGCCCGGCATCACCTTCGGTGCAGATATCATCGCGGGCTTCCCGACCGAAACAGATGCGCATTTTGATAATAGCCTGAAACTGGTCGAGGACTGCGATCTGACTTGGCTGCACGTCTTCCCGTACTCGAAGCGCGAAGGCACGCCGGCTGCGAAAATCCCCAGCAAGGTGGATGGCAATGTGATCAAGGCCCGTGCGGCGCGGCTGCGGGCGGCCGGAGACGCTCAGGTACAGCGGCATCTGGAAGCGCAGATGGGGCAGGAACATCAGATCCTGATGGAGAACCCGACCATGGGCCGCACCGCCCATTTCGCCGAGGTGATTTTCACCACGTCTCAGGAAGAGGGTGCGCTGATCACGGCCACGCCCACGCGCATTGTAGACAAACAGCTGGTTGTCTGATCACGTATTGGCAGCACTGCCAGAGGATCAGCCATGCACCCGAACCCCGTATTTCGACGTAGCGAGCGCGACCAGAACATCGCTTTCGCCCAGAACCGCGCTTTTGGCACGCTTTGCGTGGCGGGGGAAACGCCCTTGCTGTCCCATATCCCGTTTCTGCTGTCAGATGACGGGTCTCTGGCCGAGTTTCATCTGGTCCGCTCGAACCCCATCGCGCGGGTGGGCGAAACAAATGCGGTGATCGCGGTGACGGGCCCGGATGGCTATGTCTCGCCTGATTGGTACGGGGCGGACCAACAAGTGCCCACATGGAACTATGTCGCCGTGCATCTGCGCGGGCGGTTGGTGCCGCTGGAGCAGGACGCGTTGCATGACATTCTGGTGCGACAGGCAGCCGACTATGAAGCGCGGATCGAAGGCAAAGCCCCGTGGACCTTCGACAAGATGACGCCCGAGGTAATTGCCAAGATGGAACGCATGATCGTTCCCATGCGGCTTGAGGTCGAAACCATCGACGGCACATGGAAGCTGGGTCAAAATAAGGACGATCCGATGCGTGAAGCGGCGGCGGCGCAAATGCATACGGGCTTTGGGCAAGAGCTTGCCGAAATCGCAAAACTGATGGGCGAACCGCCTGCGTAAGTGGACATAAGCCCTTTGCATCCCTACATTTCTAAGTAAGGAGAATCTCATGGCTTTACCGCTTGCCCCAATTGCTGTTGTTGCGCTGCGCTATGGCGCCGTCGCCCTGACCACCTATGCCATCGCCCGTTCGGTTGAACGTGGGCGGCGGGATCAGCGGGTCGAAGATGCGTTTGACGAGATGCCTGAAGGGTTGACCGCACGGCGTGAGAAATCCACCGAGCAAGAACAGGTGAACGCCACCGCGCGGATGCGCCGGGTGATCCGTCTTGGGGAAAATGGACCGGGGGTCGAGATTGACGCCGTTGGACTGACCCGTATTCGATTTAGGAAAGTATAAGCGATGCAACTCATCACGGCTACGGCCTCTCCTTTCGCGCGCAAGGTGCGTGTGTTGTTGAAAGAGACTGGTCAGGAAGGCGATGTGGAAGAGGTCATGG
This sequence comes from Aliiroseovarius pelagivivens, assembly GCF_900302485.1. NCBI lineage: Bacteria > Pseudomonadati > Pseudomonadota > Alphaproteobacteria > Rhodobacterales > Paracoccaceae > Aliiroseovarius > Aliiroseovarius pelagivivens. The sequence continues at coordinate 613,250 of NZ_OMOI01000002.1, forward strand.
CCGCCACCTTGCCGACCGCGCCCGATCCCACGGTGACAGCCGCGAACCCTTTGTCGAAAATCCCGGCATTAATCCGGCCCGATGGTCCCGCGCTTTATGACAGCCGTGTGATCACTCGTTTTTTGGACGCTCGCTGCGGCGGGAAACTGTATCCCGAAAACCAGATTTGGGATGTCCTGACGCTGGAAGCGACGGCGGACGCGATGATGGATGCCGCCGTTCTGATGACATACGAGCTGCGCCTGCGCCCAGAAGGGATGCGGTTCGAGGACTGGATCGAGGGCCAGTGGGGCAAGATCGAGGGCGCACTGGATGCGCTGAACACCCGCTGGATGAGCCATCTGTCTGGCCCGCTCGATATGGGCCAGATCGCCGTCGGCTGCGCGCTGGGCTATCTGGACTTCCGCCACGACGCCCGCGGCTGGCGCAAAGGGCGCGACGCGCTGGACGACTGGTTTGCGGTGTTCTGCGAGCGTGAGAGCATGAAGGCGACGAAGCCGGCATAACTGGCGACTCACATTCCAGATTGCAGGTGGAAGTCCGGCCAAGTTCCATATTTTTTATGGAGAGCTAAAAAAATTATCTGCAAAATTCCGGATGTTCGCGCCAACAATGCAGCTGCAGCATGTTTTCCGGGTACCATATCCTTGAAAACCACCCCCTGCGCCCTAATGACTTCTGGACTGAGCGCGTTTCCTTAGCTAAACAGCCGCGAAACGGACCGCTTGCAAAGGCGGTCTTCAGTCGTGTCGGTTGCCATAATGCAACCTAGCTAGGGAGATGCGCTCTTGTCACACGCCGACGACCACGAAGGGACCCGCCGGGATTTCCTTTACTACGCAACCGGTGGCGCCGCAGCCGTAACGGCTGGTGCTGCTGTTTGGCCGCTCGTCAATCAAATGAACCCCTCTGCCGATGTTCGGGCACTTAGCTCGATCCGCGTTGATATTGCTGACGTTGCCGTCGGCAGCCAGATCACCGTGAAATGGCTGGGTAAGCCGGTGTTCATCCGCCGCCGTACCGCAGAAGAGATCGAGCAGGCGCGCGCGGACAACACCGCCGACAACCTGATCGACGCGTTCGCTCGTAACGACAACCGCGACGCGGCCCTGTCGGCTGACGACCAGAACCGTGCGATGGACGAAACTGGCGAATGGCTGGTGATGATGGGTGTGTGTACCCACCTTGGCTGTGTGCCTCTGGGCGACGGCGCTGGCGAGTTCGGCGGCTGGTACTGCCCCTGCCACGGTTCGCACTACGACACTTCGGGCCGCATCCGCAAAGGTCCGGCACCTGAAAACCTGCCCGTTCCCGTCGCCGAGTTCGTCGACGAAACGACGATCAAACTGGGATAAGGGAGGCTTACATGTCTGGAATTCCTCACGATCACTACGAGCCCAAGTCGGGCTTTGAAAAGTGGCTGGACGAGCGTCTGCCCATCGTTGGCCTTGCCTATGGCACGCTGATGATCCCCACCCCGAAGAACCTGAACTGGTGGTGGATCTGGGGCATCGTTCTTGCCTTCTGCCTGGTGATGCAAATCGTCACCGGCATCATTCTGGTAATGCACTACACCCCGCATGTTGATCTGGCCTTTGCCTCGATCGAACACATCATGCGCGATGTAAACGGCGGTCATATGATCCGCTACATCCACATGAACGGCGCATCGCTGTTCTTCCTGGCTGTTTACATCCACATCTTCCGTGGCCTGTTCTACGGTTCGTACAAGGCACCCCGCGAAATCACGTGGATTGTCGGCATGATCATCTATCTTCTGATGATGGCTACCGGCTTCATGGGTTACGTTCTGCCTTGGGGTCAGATGTCCTTCTGGGGCGCAACGGTTATTACCGGCCTGTTCGGTGCGATCCCGTTCATCGGCGAGCCGCTGCAGACCTTCCTGCTGGGCGGACCTGCTGTGGACAACGCCACGCTGAACCGCTTCTTCTCGCTGCACTATCTGCTGCCCTTCGTGATCGCCGCGCTTGTCGCCGTTCACATCTGGGCCTTCCACACCACGGGCAACAACAACCCGACCGGTGTTGAAGTGCGCCGTGGTTCGAAAGAAGAAGTCAAAAAAGACACCCTGCCGTTCTGGCCTTACTTCGTGATCAAAGATCTGTTCGCGCTGGGCCTGATCCTGGTTGGTTTCTTTGCGATTGTCGGCTTCATGCCCAACTATCTGGGTCACCCCGATAACTACATCGAGGCAAACGCTCTGGCGACGCCCGCACACATCGTTCCGGAATGGTACTTCCTGCCGTTCTACGCGATCCTGCGTGCTTTCACTGCGGACGTTTGGGTTGTTCAGTTCGTCAGCTTCATCACTGGCGGCATCATCGACGCGAAGTTCTTCGGCGTGCTGGCCATGTTCGGCGCCATCATCGTGATGGCTCTGGCACCTTGGCTGGACACCTCGTCGGTACGTTCGGGTCAATATCGCCCTGCCTTCAAATGGTGGTACCGCCTGCTGCTGATCGACTTCGTCGTTCTGATGTGGGTTGGCGCTCGTGACACGAACTTCCCGCATGACTGGATTTCGCTGATCGGGTCGACCTACTGGTTCGCCTACTTCCTGGTCATCCTGCCGCTGCTGGGTCTGTTCGAGAAACCGACCACCCCCCCGGCAACGATCGAGGAAGACTTCAACGCCCACTATCCCGGCGCAGCCGAGTGAGAGGATTGAGAACAATGATCAAACAACTCACAGCATCCGCGATCGTCGCACTGGGGCTTGCTACAGGCGCGGCTCAGGCCGCTGGCGCAGGCGGTGAAGTCCACGACACGGCCTTCTCGTTCGAAGGTCCGTTTGGCAAGTTCGACAAAGAACAGCTGCGTCGCGGCCTGAAAGTGTACACCGAGGTCTGCTCGGCCTGTCACGGTCTGCGCTATGTGCCGCTGCGTACCTTGTCGGACAAAGGTGGCCCCGAGTACACCGAGGACGAAGTTCGCGCTTATGCAGCCGAAAACTTCACCATCTACGATCCGGAACTGGATGACGACCGCGCGCGTACGCCTGCGGACTTCTTCCCGACCGTATCGGGTGAAGGCATGGGTCCCGACCTGTCGCTGATGGCGAAGGCCCGCGCTGGCTTCCACGGTCCTGCTGGCACCGGCATCAACCAGCTGGTCAAAGGCATGGGTGGCGCTGAGTACATCGCCTCGTTCCTGACCGCCTTTAACGGCAAAGAGCAGGAAGTTGCTGGCCAGTACCTGAACGGAAACGACGTGTTCCCGGGTGGCTGGACGTCGATGCCTCCGCAGCTGGAAGATGGCTCGGTCGACTATGACGATGGTCACAACAACTCGGCCCACCACTTGGCCGAAGATGTTTCTGCCTTCCTGATGTGGACTGCTGAACCCAAGATGATGGCCCGCAAGCAAGCTGGCTTTATCTCGGTCCTGATGTTGGTCCTGCTGACCTCGCTTCTGTATCTGACGAACAAGAAGCTCTGGGCTCCGCACAAGGGCAAAAAATTCGACGCATAAGCGTTCGGGTTTCATGGAATAGAAAAGGGCGCCGTGAGGCGCCCTTTTTTCGTCTTGTGGTTGATCTAACCTCGGACGATAGTGCTGAGTATTGCTGATCTAGGAATTTCTAATAACGATTTGTAGAGGGACAACATGAAGTTCATTTTTGCCGGAGCTATCGCGACCTTTGTGGGCGTGGCCCCCGCTTTCTCAGAATGCCTTGACCTTTCGAACCAGAGTGCATTTTCCCTAACCCGGAATGATCCGTATCTCAAAGTTTCGAATGAAATGGCCGAAGATGGTACGGTTACCGAAACGAAAGTCATCACAAGAGACGGGGTAACTGAGCAATCCACTACCGAGTATTGGAATGGGGTGATCGCAATCGATCGGAAGTCCAGCCGTAGCCATATACACATCGAGATCTCCGAAGATGCAAAATCTGCTAACTTGATGGCAGCGGGAAAAGAGTACTCCTTTCCGATTTCTATTTTGGTAAATGACAATGTCGTGGATGAAGGTTCACTTACGATTCAGACCATCAAGAAAACGAATGTCTCCATTGGAGAATGCAAATACTCCGTAATGGTCATTCGAAAAAGTATGCAAAGAAACAACGGAACACCGATCAACAGTGAATCTCTTGTTAGTGTTGATGCGGGTGTGCTGCTCGGCAATGTTGTGATGAACCCAGATTGGAAGCCCGTGTCTGGCGTGTTCTTTGATGAAGTGACCGTGGACTAGGCCAGCAAGCTTTAGTTCACTCCCCCAACACCAGATCGCACAGCACCCGCGCGACTTCCGGATCGTGAAAGAAATACGCGCCCAAGCCGTGAGCTGGTTGGAATAGAAAAGGGCACCCGAGGGTGCCCTTTTTGTGTCGGGGCGAGGTGCGCAATAGCCCTAGCCCCAGCAGCCCTAGATCAATTCGACCAATTGGCAATCACGTCAAACCCTTTCGCGGACGGGGCAGCTTCAAGGACATCCGAAAACTGGGCCCATGCGGCGGCGACTGCTTCGGCATTGGCGTTGGATGTTTCTTCGCTATCGACAAGCGCGATGACACAGCCTGACCCATCCTCGTTCATCACATTGATGAACTGCAACATGCCGGGCATCGCAAGAATCTGCGATTTCATCGCATTCAACTTCTCGGTCGCGGCGTCTCGGGAACCTGATTTCATTTTGTATTCGGTAACACGTGCAAACATAACTCCCTCCAAATATGTGAATGGGCCAAAGGCCCTGAAGGGGCGGAGGATACCACAAACCGAGGATTCTCTCAAAAATGCGAGGTTCTTAGTGTCCCAAATACTCCCGCATCACCTCGGGCGGGTTGGCAAACATTTCCTCCGTCGCGACAGGCGCATGGGCCTCTCCACCCGCCACCAGCACCACCTGTTCACAGAGCACGCGGGCGTCTACGGGGTCGTGGCTGACCATCAGAAGGGTTGCGCCGGTCTCGTCCAGAAGGTCTCGGACCAGCGCCAGCATTTCCGCTTTCAGCGCAGGGCCAAGCGCCCCGAAGGGTTCGTCCAGCAGCAGCACCGGGCGGTCGCGCAGCAGCACGCGGGCCAGCGCGACGCGGGCGATTTGACCCCCGGAAAGTTGCGCGGGTTTGCGGTCTCCCATCCCCTCCAGCCCCACGCGGATCAGGGCTTGGGCGACGCGGGCGTGTTCCTCGGCCGTCAGGCGCAGGTTCGGGCGCAGGCCAAGGCCCACGTTCTGCGCGACGGTTAGGTGCGGAAACAGGTTGTTGTCCTGAAACACCATGCTGATCGGGCGCGCGGCGGGGTCTTTGGACATAAGCTGTGCGTCCCAGAGGATCTGCCCCGCATCCAGCGGTTGGAACCCGGCAATGGCCGCCAACAACGTGGATTTCCCCGCGCCAGACGGGCCAAGCACGGCAACGCGTACGCCGGGTGCAATCTTGAAGTCCCCGGCAAGGCTGAAATCGCCCATTTCGATGCGCATGGTATCAACGGTCAGCATTCACGCGACCTCCTTTATCGAAGATCCAGAATAGCAGCAGCGACAGGGACAAGAGCAACAGTGCAGCGGCGGCGGCGTCCTCCATCCGATAGGCCGCCATTAGGCGGAACAGCTGCAAGGGCAGGGTGGCGTTGTCGCCGTCGGCAAACAGCGCAATGACGCCGAGGTCGCCCATAGACAGCGCGGCGGCCAGCCCCAAGGCGAAGCCCATCGGGCGGCGCAGGCGAGGCAGCCACAGGTGACGTAGACGGGTCAGGCCGGTCATGCCCAGCCCGTCTGCGAGCCGGCCATAGTCACGCTCGACCGCCGCCAAGGCGGGCACCAGAGCGCGCAGGGTGAACGGCAGGCTGAGGGCCGCGTTGACGATTGCGGTAATGGGCAGCGCAAGGTCCGATGGCTTCACGAAGGGGAAGGTGATGATGAACAGCCCGGTACCGATCACAAGTGGCGAGGCGGCGATGGTTAAGTAGCCCAATGCCTCGACCACGCGCGAGTTGTGGCGCACGGCGAGGGCGGCGATGGGCAGGGACAGGGCCAGCGTTAAGGCCGCCGAGACGAGTGCGACGATGACGGAGCGTAGGGCGGCGCCAAAGACCACCTGAGGCAGGTGCAGAAGCCGCGGCAGACCGTCCAACACGACCATTCCCAGCGGGAGGAGCAAGAACAGCGTGGCCAGAGTTATCGCGGCGATGTCCTGCACCAACAGGGCCGGGCGGTCATCCCAGCGGGTCAACGCGCGGTCCAGCCCCGCGCCCATGTCGGACGGCATGGCGACACGTAGCGCGATCAAGGCGAGCGCCGCGCCCAGCCCGAACTGCACCAGCGCAAGAAGCGACGCGCGGCCAAGGTCGAAGTCGAAGCGGAAGGCTTCATAGATTGCGAGCTCTACGGTGGTGGCTTTTGGTCCGCCGCCAAGGGCCAGTGCCACGGCGAACGACGTCAGGCAGATCAGGAAGATGACAAGGAACGCGCCGGGCACGACCTCGCGCAGCATAGGACGCTCCAGCGTACGGGCGATGTCGGACGGTCCCATACCGAGGGAGGCTGCCAGACGGAAGCGTTCTGAGGGGATAGCGAGCCAGCCTTGCAGGATCAGGCGCGTCGCCAGCGGAAGGTTGAAGAATACGTGGGCCAGAATGACGCCGTGATAGCCGTAGACGGATATCGGCTCGAACCCGAACCACCCCAACACCTGCGAGATCAAACCGGTGCGGCCGAAAACAGCGATCAGGCCCAGAATGGCCACGATCACCGGCAGGATGAAGGGGGCACCTAGAAGGGTGATCAACACGCTACGACCGGGAAAACTGCGTCGCGCCAGTGCGCGGGCCACGGGGATGGCCAGAAGGATGCTAAGGGTGGCAGACAGGGCCGCCTGCCACAGTGTGAAGCGAATGGCGGCCCAATCGGCCGGGCCAAGCCTGCCCGCGCCCTCGGCCCGCATCGCAACTGCAACCAACGTGCCAAGAGTCAGGCAGACCACCACCCCAAGCGCCAAGGCGCCAAGGATGGTGGTGGAGCTTATTTGGACGCGGCGGCGAGCCATTCGTCCAGAGCCGGCTTGCGGATCGCTTCGGCTTCTTCTTCGCTGAACACCAATGCCTTGGCAGGCACGGGCAGGTTCTGGAAGCCTTCCGGCAGCTTGTCAGCGGCCAGTTTCGACGGGAACGACCAGTTCGAAGTCGCGATCCCCGACTGGAACTCTTCGCTTAGCACGTAGGCCATGAAGGCGTCGGCCAGCTCGGGCTGATCGGTGTTCGCGATTTTGCCAACCAGGTCCACATACAGATAGTGGCCTTCGTCGAAGATCGCGGCGGACTTGGTCAGGTCTTCTTCCGCGATGATGTGATAGGCGGGCGAGGTGACGTAGGACAGAACCATGTCAGCCTCACCATCGGTGAACATGCCGTAAGCCTCGGACCAGCCTTTGGTAACGGTCAGGATCTTCGGGTTCAGCTTGGCCCAAGCCTCGTCCGCCTTGTCGCCATAAACCGATTTCACCCACAGAAGCAGCGCCAGACCCGAGATCGAGCTGCGCGGGTCCTGAATGACGATCTTGGTGTCGTCGGGCATCGCCAACAGCGCGTCAAAGCTGGTCGGCGCGTCGGTGATCTTGGTGTTGTCATAGATGAAGGCGGTATAGCTGTAGTCGAACGGCACGAAGGTGTCGTCGGTCCAGTCGACGGGCAGGGTCAGGCCGCTGACATCCAGCCCATGCGGAGCAAACAGGCCAGAAGCGCGGGCGCGGGCGGTGACATCGGTGTTTAAGCCGATCACAACATCTGCTTCGGTACGCTCGCCTTCAAGCATCAGGCGGGGCATCACATCGCCGGTGACGAATTCCAGATCGCAGGCACATTGGGCTTCAAAGCCCGCCTCGATCGAGGGGCCGGGGCCCCACTCGGATGCGAAGTAGTCAGGAGCATAAACTTGCAGCACGGGTTTATCCGCAGCGGTGGCCGCCGTGGCTGTCAGTGCAAGTCCTGCGACAAATGAAAGGGCTGTCTTCATTGGGTCCTCCATATGCGCCGAACGGATGGGGGCATTTGGGACATCCAAATCACCTTCCCTCCGCCGGTGTTAGCCGGTTCAGGTTCTACGGGTCCGCGCATTGCGCATCTCAGCTGTGGGATCACAGCACCCCGAGGTGCCCCGTTCGTGCACAATGCACAGAGGATTGGCAAGCAGATTTGACGGGCGGCCTTGCGCGGGCCTTGCTGCCCCTGTGCAAGCCACTGAATAGAATGAACATTTGTCCTAAGACCTGTTTCGCGATTTCGTAGGGCCAGCCAACACGCAATCGAAAAGACGCGAAAACGCATAGCGGCCATGCCCTTGACCCAAGTGCAACAATCGGCGAAGTGAACGCTAACACCTTCAGTATCGGAGTGGTCCATGTCGGACACATCTCAATCCCCCCTTCGCGGGCTTGGTTTCGCGTTTGCTGCCTTTGGGCTGTTTGCAACCCATGACGCCGTGATCAAGCTGCTCGGCGCGCAATTCGCCGTGTTCCAGATCATCTTTTTCGCGATGCTATTCGCGTTCGTGCCGATGGCTGTGATGATGTTGGCTGACCGTCAGGTGGACAATTTCCGCCCGCATCACCCGTGGCTGATCCTGACACGCTCGGCGACTTCAGTCATCGCAATGTCTGCTGCGTTTTATGCCTTTACCGTCCTACCCCTGGCCGAGGTCTATGCCCTGCTCTTTGCCACCCCCCTTCTGATCACGGCCATGTCGGCGTGGCTGTTGGGGGAACCCGTGCGTGGTCAGCGTTGGGCGGCGGTGGTTGTCGGTCTGATTGGCGTTCTGATCGTGCTGCGACCGGGCGTCACCGTTATTACTTTCGGCCATGTCTGCGGTTTGATTGCGGCCTTCTGTTCGGCGCTTGGCTCGATCATCATGCGCAAAATCGGGGGCGAAGAACGTACCGCCGTGATGATCCTGTACCCGATGCTGTCGTCCATCCTGTCGATGGGTGTGATCTTGCCCTTCGTCTATGTGCCGATGCAGATCGTGGATCTGGGCCTGTCTGCCAGCGTGGGCGTCATGTCGGTGTTTGCGCAGATGATGATCATTGCGGCCTATCGCGCCGCTCCGGCTGCCGTGGTGGCCCCGACGCAGTACAGCCAGATCCTGTGGGCCACCGCGTTTGGTGCTTTGTTCTTCAACGAACTACCTGACATGTGGGTGGGCGTCGGTGCTGCGGTGATTATCGCCTCGGGCGTGTTCATCGTCTGGCGGGAAAGCCGGCCTTCTGTGTCCGTTCGCAACCCGATCTTGCGCAACCCGAACCCGCGTTACGATGCCGGCCCCTCGCCGAAGCCAAAACATCGCAGGCCCGAACAAAGCTAATCCTCGTTTACCCGAGTGCTTCCCTTTCTTTCCCCCCTTCGCTATCACGCTGGGGAATGAAGGAGCGCGCCCATGTCGATGAACAGCTTTGGTCATATTTTCCGGGTCACCACTTGGGGTGAAAGCCACGGACCTGCCTTGGGTGCGACCGTCGACGGGTGCCCCCCCGGAGTGCCGCTTGAGGCCGAGATGCTGCAGGTCTGGTTGGACAAACGCCGCCCCGGTCAGAACAAGAACACCACTGCCCGAAACGAGCCCGATCAGGTGCGCATCCTGTCGGGTGTCTATGAAGGGCAGACCACCGGTACGCCGATCCAGCTGATGATCGAAAACACCGACCAGCGTTCGAAAGACTATGGCGAGATCGAAAAGACCTTCCGTCCGGGTCACGCCGATATCACCTATTGGCAGAAATACGGAATCCGCGATCCGCGTGGCGGCGGGCGTTCGTCTGCCCGTGAAACAGCCGCGCGCGTGGCCGCCGGTGGTGTTGCCCGCGAAGCGCTGAAAGCGCTGGTGCCGGGGCTCGAGATCAAGGGCTATATGACCCAAATGGGCGAGAAGCACTTGGACCGCTCGAAGTTCGACTGGGATGCCATCGACAACAATGCGTTCTGGCTGCCGGATGCCAGCGCGGTGCAGGAATGGGAAGACTATCTGCAGTTCCTGCGCGTGAAGGAGAATGACAGCGTCGGCGCCGCGATCGAGGTCGTGGTGCGCGGTGCACCTGTTGGCCTAGGAGCCCCTGTTTATGCCAAGTTAGACACTGATTTGGCCGCTGCGATGATGTCGATCAACGCCGTGAAGGGCGTCGAGATCGGCGAGGGCATGGCCGCCGCAGGATTGCGCGGTACTGAAAATGCAGACGAGATCTTCCTTGGAAACGATGGCAAGCCTGTCTTTTCCTCTAACCACGCCGGTGGGATTCTGGGTGGTATCTCGTCAGGTCAGGACATCGTTGTGCGTTTCGCCGTTAAGCCGACCAGTTCGATCCTCACTCCGCGTCAGTCGATCACAAAAACGGGCGAGTCGATTGAAGTCATCACCAAAGGTCGTCACGACCCCTGCGTTGGGATCCGCGCCGTCCCAGTTGGCGAGGCGATGGCCGCCTGCGTGATCCTTGACCACCTGATGCTGCATCGTGCGCAGATTGGCGAAGGCCCGCGCGGTCAGATCGGCTAAGGCGTTCAGCCCAGCCGATCCATTCGTTGGCGATCAGGCCGTGGCGGCGGTCAGTGCGGTATCCATCAGCGCCTGAATGTCGGCCTTGCTGGTGCCAGCTACGATGCGCCCAAGCTCTTCATCGCCTTTCAAAACAACCAATGTCGAACGTCGCGGAATGCGCAACGACTTGGCCAGTTTTGACTTTCCATGCTTGTCCCAATCGACATCGATAAAGGTGATCGCATCGTTATAGGCTGGGTTCTCGGCCTTCAAAGCATTGATCACGCGTTCTTGCGCGGCGCAGGTCGAGCACCAGCTGGCTTTGAAGTCCAAAAAGACGGTTTCGCCGTTCTCTAGCGCTTGGGTAACAAGGCCGGGGGCATAGTCCATAGAGCCTGCGCGGGCCAAGGCCGGCACAAGCGATACGGCGGCGGTAAGGGACAGGAAGTCGCGGCGGTTCATGGTTATCTCCTTTCAGAGGGATACAGAGAAATCGTTGAGCCATGCAGGCAGGAACTGCACTGCCCAGGCTTCGAGGGTGTGGTGAAAACGAAACAGAATAGCGACGCCAACGGCGAGGAATATGGCGCCCATAATCGGGCGTGATTTCTGCGCAATCCGCCGCATTAGAGCCTGTCTGCGCATGATTGCGGCCCGCGCGCCATAGCCCAGTGCGATGATGATCGTGGAGACGCCCAACGCGAACGCCACCATGATGGCAGCGGCCCACTGGATCGACTTACCCTGCGAGGCAAGCGAGATCGCACCGCCTAGGGTTGGACCGATGCAGGGGCTCCAGACTGCGCCAAGCAACATACCGCCAAGGAACTGACCAGACAGGCCATTGCGGTTCACGTCGTCCAGAGTCGTGTCCGCTTGGGTCGAGACACCCGCCGTGGCGGTGGCAAATCGTTCGGACAGAACAGGGGTCATCAGGATTAGGCCAAAACCCACCATCAGGATGGCACCGGCGCGGGCGACCATGTCCTCGGTCAGGCCGATGGTATAGCCCAGCACTGTGACCAGAAGGCCAAGCGTGACGAAAGATACGCTCATCCCTGCCGCAACAGCTAAGGGGCCAAACCGGCTGGCCTGCAATGCGGTGGCCAACACGATGGGCAGCACCGGCAAGACGCAGGGGTTGATCAGGGTTAGAAGCCCGGCAAGATATCCAAAGACAAGTTCCATGCTTGGAATGTCTCGGATATTGCCCGGAAAGTCATCTCACGAAGCGGGCAAGCGGCTTCACGTCTCTGTGGGGTTTTGTTTCGACAATTGCACCGCAAGGATGCCGACGGTGATGATGGCCACGCCGATAAAGTCCACAACACTTAGCGCTTCGCCAAGCAGCAACCATGCAATTGCGACACCGAAAAACGGGTTCAGGAAGTGGAACGTCGCGGCTTTGATCGCTCCAATTCGGCCGACCAAGGTGAACCAAACCCACGTGGCCATTAGACCGGGAACCAGAACGGTATAGGTGAAAGCCGAGGCAAGGCGCAGGCTGGGGGTGAAGGCTGGGCTCTCAAGGAACAGGGCTGCGATGAACAGTGCGCCGGCACCGATAAACATTTGCAAGCCGACAATCATCATCAGATTGCCGCCCGAAGATGCAGTGCGCACAGACAGGGTGGCGGCGGTCAGCGCGGCAGCTGCCACGAAACACAGAATGACACCTGTGATGTCCACGCCGCCTGACAGACGTGATCCCATAATCAGAGCCACGCCGATGATACCTGCAAACAATCCCGCGACCGCCATCGGGCGGAGACGATCCCCCAGTAGGATCCAGCCAGCAAGGGCCACCATCAATGGCATGGTGGATGCGATGATCGAGGCGAGACCCGCTTCGATCCACTGCATGGCGACGAAATTTAGACCCAAATACAGCGCGTTTTGACAAAATCCAAAGATGATGACGGCTCGCCACTGGTTCCGTGTCAGCTGCCAGCTTTGCCCCAGTGCACGTGCAATGATGACGCCAAGTAGCCCCGAGATCAGGAACCTAAGAGACAATGAATAAAGGGGCGGAGCATCCGAGACGATGATCCGGGCCGAAGTGAAGGCCGAGCTCCACATCAGGGCAAAGGCCAGCCCCATGAAGATTGCGCGCAGATCCATGTCGTCTCCTAGAGCGCTTCCAGTTCATATTGGATCGCTTATTCGCTGTCTCTTCCTTCGGTCGAACGCGAAAAGCGATGCTCAATGTATCAACGCGAATTGGCAACGCCTTAATGAAAAGGGCCGCCAATTTGGCGACCCTTTCCGAATTCTGGCAGCGGGGCAAGGCCCCTTGTGACCAGATCAGCCGTTTACGCTGTCTTTCAGCGCTTTGGCGATGGTCATCTTGACGACCTTGTCGGCCTCTTTCTGGATCTGCTCGCCGGTGGCGGGGTTGCGCACCATGCGTGCCGGACGCTCGCGGCAATAGATTTTGCCAACGCCGGGCAGAGTCACAGCGCCACCGCCCGAAACTTCGCGGGTGATGATGTTGATGATACCTTCCAGGGCACCAGCGGCGGACTTCTTGTCCGAACCCATTTCTTCGGCCAGAGCGGCTACCAGCTGGGTCTTGGTCATCGGTTTCGACATGTATAACACTCCTCACAATTGCCCATTTCTTGGGCTTCATTGCGGGCATTTAACTGTATGTAGCAGGGCGACACAATCGTTAGTTGCCCCTATTTTCCTAGGAAATCGCGCTTTTTCGCCAAAAAATAGCGTGGCTTCCCTAGGGTCAGGTTTGAATTCACCTTCAAACGGCTATTTGCCCCCCACTTACAAGAATGCCGTTTCTTCGAAGCTACGCAGTTTCCGGCTGTGGATACGTTCGATCGGCATATCGCGCAGGGTCTCCATCGCGTGAATCCCGATCTGCAAATGTCGCGCCACCTGCGTCTTGTAGAAATCGGACGCCATACCGGGCAGTTTCAGCTCTCCGTGCAGCGGTTTGTCCGAGACGCAGAGCAGCGTGCCATAGGGCACCCGGAAGCGAAAACCGTTCGCCGCGATGGTCGCACTTTCCATATCAAGTGCAATGGCGCGGGACTGGGATAGGCGCTGGACAGGGCCACGTTGGTCGCGCAGTTCCCAGTTGCGGTTGTCCAGTGTCGCGACGGTACCGGTTCGCATGATGCGCTTCAGGTCATAGCCTTCGTATTCGGTGATCTTCGCCACGGCCTTTTCCAAGGCGATCTGGATTTCCGCCAGTGGCGGGATCGGTACCCAGATCGGCAGATCATCGTCCAGTACTTTGTCTTCACGCAGATAGGCGTGGGCCAGAACGAAGTCCCCAAGGCGCTGGCTGTTGCGAAGTCCTGCACAGTGGCCAACCATCAGCCAGGCATGAGGGCGAAGGACCGCAATATGATCCGTTGCAGTTTTCGCATTCGAAGGGCCGACACCGATATTGACCAGCGTAATCCCTGATCCGTCAGGACGCGTCAGGTGATAGCTGGGCATTTGCGGCAGTTTTTCCGGGGTCGGCAGATCTTCATCCGCGTTTGTGATCCGATGATAGCCCGGCCCAACAAAGGCATTATATCCGCTGTCGGGATCGGCCAGCATCTGGCGGGCGTAGGCCTCGAACTCTTCGACATAGAACTGATAGTTGGTGAACAGAACGTGGTTCTGGAAGTCCTCGGGTGTGGTCGCGGTGTAATGCGACAGGCGGGCCAGCGAATAGTCCACACGTTGGGCAGTAAACGGGGCCAGCGGCGCGGCATTGCCGTCATCAAGCTCGGCCACGCCGTTTACGATGTCATCATTGGTGGTCGACAAATCCGGCACGTCAAAGACATCTCGCAGCGGATAGGTCATCGCCCCTTCCTGTGGAACGGTGATGTCCGGATTGCGCGACACCGCGAAATGCACAGGGATCGGGGTGGTCGAGTATCCGACCTGCACTGGCACGCCATGGTTCTGCATCAACAATTCGATTTGCTGCACCAGATAGTTCTCGAACAGATCCGGGCGGGTGATCGTGCTGGCATAGGTGCCGGGGGCCGACACGTGGCCAAAGCTTAGACGGCTGTCCTTTTGCGCGTGGCTGGTCGTGGTCAGGCGAATCTCGGGATAAAACGCGCGGAACCGGCTGGGTGGTTGAGTGCCGCTGGCGTTCTGCTCGAACGTCTCGCACAGAAAGGCGCAGGCAATTTCATAAAGCGATTTCAGCTCGTCCACCGCGGCTTTGGGGTCGGTGAAAACCTGATAGTCTCCGCCGCCGGGGCTAACCACAGGGATTGAGGGTGCGCTGGGGGTCATTAATTTTCCTTCAACAAATCGGTCAGTTCGAATTTCGTCACATCTACCAATCCCAAATCAGAGATCCGTAACTCGGGTATGACAACCAAGGCTAAGAAGCTGTGTTGGATCGAGGCGTTATTCAAGGTGCAGCCGCAAGTCTCCATTGCATCAATGATGCCCTGCGCTTTCACGGCCACCTCGGATGCCGGGGCGTCGGACATCAGGCCCGCGACGGGCAGTTCGACCAGTGCCAGCTCTTTTCCGCCTTGATAGACACACATACCGCCGCCAACATCGGCCAGACGGTTGGCGGCCAGTGCCATGTCGTCATGCGAGGTGCCAACCACGATCATGTGGTGGCTGTCATGTGCCACGGTGGATGCCATGGCCATCTGGCCCTGATACCCGAACCCATTCACAAAGCCATTGACCACGCCGCCGGTGCCCTTGTGGCGTTCGACCAGCGCAACCTGCGCCACATCCTGCGCTTCGTCGGTCTGAACGATGCCGTCAGACACCGAAAGGTCCCGTGTTAGAGCCTTTGTGGGCGCCTGATTTTCGACGATCCCAATCACTTTGGCCGTGACCGAGTTTGCACCCTCGGGTGCTTTCACGATGAAGTCATCGGGCACGATTGCTTTACCCATGTGCATCGTGGCCTTCGCATGGTCCGGCCAATCCAGATGTGGGCAGTCCACGGTGATCTTTCCGCCCTCAGCCACGCTGGCGCCACGGGCGAATACGCGGTTGATCGGCAGGGTGGACAGGTCGTCGGTAAAGATCACATCAGCACGTCTTCCCGGTGTAATAGAGCCTAGTTCGCGTTCCAATCCGAAATGGGTCGCGGTGTTGATCGTCGCCATCTGGAGCGCAATCAAAGGATCACAGCCATAGCTGATCGCATAACGCAGGGCGCGGTTCACATGGCCTTCCTCGACCAACGTTCCCGAATGGCAATCATCCGTGCAGATGATGAAATTGCGCGGGTCCAGTCCCTTTTCGGTCACCGCCGTGATCTGTTTTTCCACGTCAAACCAAGCGGACCCTAGCCGCATCATCGACCGCATCCCCTGACGGACACGCGCAATGGCGTCTGTTTCACAGGTGCCCTCGTGGTCATCGGCAGGCCCACCCGCCGCATAGGCGTGGAAATTCGGGCCCAGATCGGGGCTGGCATAGTGCCCGCCGATGGTCTTGCCCGCGTTCTGTGTTGCAGCCATTTCCGCCAGCATTTTTGGGTCGCTATGAATCACGCCGGGGAAATTCATCATTTCGCCCAGCCCGATGATGCCGGGCCACGTCATCGCCTCGGCCACATCCTCGGGGGTGATTTCAAAGCCGGTTGTCTCAAGTCCCGGCGCGGACGGCGCGCAGGACGGCATCTGTGTATAGATGTTGACCGGCTGGATCAGAGCCTCATCATGCATCAAGCGCACACCTTCCAATCCCAGCACATTTGCGATCTCGTGCGGGTCGGTGAACATGGTGGTGGTGCCATGGGGGATCACGGCGCGGGCAAACTCGGCCGGGGTCAGCATTCCGCTTTCAATATGCATATGCCCATCGCACAGGCCGGGGATCAGATATTGCCCATCGGCGTCGATCACCTGTGTATCCGGTCCGATACAATGGCTTGCGTCTGGGCCGACATAGGCAAAGCGCCCGTCGGCCATCGCGACCTGCCAGTCCAGCACCTCGCGCGTGTGAACATTCACCACGCGGCCGCCTTGAATTACGGTGTCTGCTGCTTCACGCCCGGCGGCGACGGCAATCAATCGCGCAGCACTTTCGGGCCAAGATTTAAGAATTGGTCTTTCCATGGACCAATTGTTCCGAAATCTTCTGTTAGCGCAACCCCCTATCCGGGTCCGGTGATTTTGCACTTTCAAATCGCGCGGTGGCGGCGATACTGCGCGCATGAAAAAGACACTCTTTGTATTCGGATTTGGCTATTCGGCGCGCGCATTGGCGGCAGAATTGCCGGGTGATTTCACCGTAATCGGCACCTCGCGCGAGGCTGGGCCGGATGTGATCCAATGGCCGGGCGGCGACATTTCGCATGCGCTGTCTCAGGCGACACATCTTCTGATCTCTGCCGGGCCAGACGGGGACGGAGACCCCGTTTTGCGCCAGGTTAGAGACGAAATCTCAGCTTTAGCCCCGCAGCTTGAGTGGGTCGGCTACCTCTCGACCACCGGAGTCTATGGCGACCATCAGGGCGGATGGGTCGACGAGGACACGCCGCTTATGCCGTCCACACGACGGGGCAAATTGCGCGTGCAGGCCGAAGCGGACTGGCAGGCGTTGGCGGCGGAGGCGGGGCTGCCCCTGCATATCTTCCGGCTGGCGGGTATCTATGGCCCCGGGCGCGGCCCGTTTTCCAAGGTGCGTAAGGGGACCGCGCGGCGGATCATCAAGAAAGATCAGGTGTTTTCGCGCATCCATGTCGCCGATATCGCGCAGGTTCTGGCGGCCTCGATCACACAGCCCAATCCGGGAGGGATCTATAATCTCTGCGATGACAACGCCGCCCCGCCCGAGGATGTTCTGGCCTATGCGGCAGAGTTGCTGGGTCTGCCCGTGCCACCTGCCATAGATTTCGAAACCGCCGAGATGACCCCAATGGCGCGCAGTTTTTATGCGGAAAGCAAGCGGGTGCGGAACGACCGGATCAAAGACGAGCTGGGGGTAAAGCTGCGCTTTCCGACCTATCAGGACGGGCTGAAAGCACTGCTAAAAGCCGAGGGTTAGGCTCGCTTTTCACCGATCTGCGCGACGCCCAGCACGTCCAGCACCTTGGCTTCGATGTCCTTGGCGGACAGCTTGGCGTCCTCGTACATCCGTGCAGGCGATGCGTGGTCGATGAACGTATCGGGCAGAACCATCGAGCGGAACTTAAGGCCGGTGTCGAACACACCTTCTTCCGCCAAAAGCTGCGCCACATGGCTTCCGAATCCACCGACTGCACCTTCTTCGATGGTGATCAGGGCTTCGTGGTGTTCCGCCAGCGACAGGATCAACTCGCGATCCAGCGGTTTGGCGAAACGGGCGTCAGCGACGGTGGGGGTGATGCCACGTGCGGTCAAAGCCTCGGCCGCGGCTTCGGCTTCCGACAGGCGGGTGCCGAAGGACAGGATTGCCACGCGCGAGCCTTCGCGGATCATGCGACCTTTGCCAATCTCCAGCACTTCGCCTTTTTCAGGCAGCTCGACACCCACGCCTTCGCCACGCGGGTAGCGGAAGGCGGATGGCCGGTCGTTGATCGAATGCGCGGTGGCGATCATGTGCATCAGCTCGGCTTCATCCGCGGCGGCCATCAAGACGATGTCGGGCAGGTTGGCCAAGAAGGCGATGTCGAAGGATCCGGCATGGGTCGCCCCATCGGCGCCCACCAGACCGGCACGGTCGATGGCAAAGCGCACGGGCAGGCGTTGGACGGCCACATCATGCACGACTTGGTCGTATCCGCGTTGCAGGAAGGTCGAATACATCGCGCAGAAGGGCTTCATGCCGCCAGCGGCCAGCGCGGCGGCGAAGGTGACGCCATGTTGTTCGGCAATGCCCACGTCAAAACAGCGCGAGGGATAGCGTTCCGCCATCAGGTTCAGCCCGGTCCCGTCCGGCATCGCAGCGGTGACGGCGCAGACCTTGTCATCTTCGGTGGCCAGCCGGACCAGCTCTTTCCCGAAGACCGAGGTATAGCTAGGCGCATTGGATGGCGCTTTGTGCTGCTTGCCGCTGGCCACGTCGAATGTCGCAGTGGCATGGCCACGGTCGCGCGCCGCCTCGGCGGGGGCATAGCCCTTGCCCTTTTTGGTGATCACATGGATCAGCATCGGGCCGGTGGCGCGGTCATGGACGGTGCGCAAGACGGACAGAAGGCTGTCCATGTCATGCCCGTCGATGGGGCCAACGTAAGAAAAGCCCAGTTCTTCGAACAGAGTGCCGCCGACGGTCATGGATTTCACCATTTCCTTGGCGCGGCGTGCGCCTTCCTGGAAGGGTTCGGGCAGCAGGCTGACCGCGCCTTTAGCGGCGGCTTTCAACTCTTGAAACGGTTCTTCGGCGTAAAGACGGCTGAGATAGCTGGACAGCGCACCGACCGGCGGGGCGATCGACATGTCATTGTCATTCAGGATCACGAACAGGCGGCGGTTCAGGTGACCTGCGTTGTTCATCGCTTCGAACGCCATACCGGCCGACATGGATCCGTCACCGATCACGGCAACCGCGTCGCCGATCCCATGTTCCGGTGCGCCGCCAAGGTCGCGGGCGACCGAGAAGCCGAGGGCAGCCGAAATCGAGGTCGAGCTATGCCCGGCGCCGAACGGATCAAACGGGCTTTCCGAGCGTTTGGTGAAGCCAGACAAGCCACCTTCGCAGCGCAGAGTGCGGATGCGGTCACGTCGACCCGTCAGAATCTTATGTGGGTAACACTGGTGGCCCACGTCCCAGACGATCCGGTCCTTGGGGGCGTCAAACACCGCATGCAGCGCCACGGTCAGCTCAACAACACCCAAACCAGCGCCCAAATGCCCGCCGGTTTCCGACACGGCCGAGATCGTTTCGGCCCGGACTTCATGGGCCAGCCGCTCAAGCTCGCTGTCCGACAAGGATTTCATGTCGGCGGGGACTGCTACGCGGTCCAGAATGGGTGTTTCGGGTCTGTCAGACATAAAATGCCCCGTTTGCCTATCTGTCCCGTTGGATAACGAAGCGCGCGGCCTCTCGCAAGGTGTCGGCATCCTCACCATAGGGTGAAAGTGCGTCACAGGCTTGATCAACAAGCTCTTTTGCGCGGGTCTTTGCCGCTTCCAACCCCAAAAGCGAGACGAACGTGGCTTTGCCTGCATCCGCATCCTTGCCAACGGCTTTTCCAACGGCGGCGGCATCCCCTTCGACATCCAGAATGTCATCGGCGATTTGAAAGGCCAGACCAAGCGCGGTGGAATAGTCTCGCATCGGGGCAATGTCTGCCCCGGCCAACATGGCACCCGCTTCGCCAGACCAACGGATGAGCGCGCCGGTTTTACCGGCCTGAAGCTCGGTGATCTGGTCCAAATTCAGCGGGGAATCGGCGGTTTCGGCGGCGATATCCAACGCCTGCCCATGCACCATGCCCAACTGTCCGGCGGCGCGTGCCATGGACGAGATCAGTGGCACGCGGGCCTCGCCCACGTCGTCATGGGTCAGCAGCTCGAACGCGAGCGTTTGCAGGGCATCGCCCACCAGAACGGCGGTGGCATCGTCCCATTTCTTGTGCACGGTCGGCAGTCCGCGCCGCAGGTCGTCGTCGTCCATGCAGGGCATGTCATCATGGACCAGAGAATAGGCGTGGATTGCTTCGATTGCGGCTGCAGGCCACAGCGCGCGGGATTCGGAAACGCCGTGAATACGGGCGCTTTCCATCACCAAAAAGGCGCGCAGACCCTTGCCGCCCGCCGTGGCATAGCGCATCGGTTCGGCCAAGGCGCCCTTGTCGGAAATCGCTGCGTGCAGATGCGCCCGCGCGGCGCGCGCCGTGTCGTCCAGACGTGTCTTGAACATTTACAGCCCTTCGACAGGAGTGGTGCCGCTAGGCTCTCCGTTCTTGTCCAAGGTGATCGCAGCGACCTTTTCTTCGGCCTCTTTCAGCTTGGTTTCGCACCGCGCTTTCAGCTCGGCCCCGCGTTCATACAGCTTGATCGAATCCTCAAGCGCCACGTCACCGCGTTCCAGTTGGCCCACGACGGCCTCGAGTTCCCGCATGGCCTCTTCAAAGGACATTTCGCTTACTGGTTTGTCGCTCATGCGCCGCGCTCCATCATCACGTTGATATAGGCCCCGACGCTGTCGCCAAGGGCTTCCAGATCATAGCCGCCCTCAAGCGACGATACCACCCGCCCGGCACAGCATTTATCCGCCAGATCGCAGATACGATGCGCCAGCCAGGCGAAATCCTCGGTTTCCCAATGCAGATTGGCCAGAGGGTCGCGCCTATGGGCGTCGAACCCGGCAGAGACCAGAACAAGCTGCGGGTTATAGGGCTCGATCACGTCGGTCAGGATGCGATCCCACGCGTCACGCATTTCCTCGCCGCCGGTTCCGCTTTTCAGGGGAAGGTTAAGCACCTGCCCAAACGCGCCTTTTTGGTGAAGACCGCCAGATCCCGGATAAAGCGGCATCTGGTGAGAAGATACGAACCGCACTCGGCTTTCATGCCACAGCACATCCTGCGTGCCGTTGCCGTGATGCACGTCGAAATCCAGCACCGCCACGCGATCCAGCCCATGCTCATTGGCCGCGTGAATGGCGGCAATGGCGACCGTTGAAAACAGGCAGAACCCCATCGGGTTGGCTTTCTCGGCGTGGTGGCCGGGGGGGCGACAGGCGACAAATGCGTTTTGCGCTTCACCTGCCATCAGGCGATCCACAGCGTCCACGTTCCCACCAATCGCGCGCAAGGCGGCTTCGAACGATCCGGGGGCCATGAAGGTGTCGCCATCCAGCTGCGCCCAACCTTCGACCGGCTGGGCATTCTCGATCCGCTCGAAATAGGCACGGGAATGTCCAAGGCGCACATGATCCAAAGAAGCAACAGGCGGTTCGGGCCGAACTAGAGACTGAAAATGAGGGGCCGACAGGGCGGTTTCGATTGCCTCTAACCGCGCCACCTGCTCGGGATGGCCGGGCGGGGTCACGTGATCAAAGCTGACGGGGTGGGTGTAGAGCAACGTTGTCATGGCGCGACGCTAGGACAATACTGACACAACAACAAGAGAGGTTCCCATGCGCTGGATACTACCGTTACTCGTGGTCGCACCCCCGGCTTTCGCAGAAGGGTTTTCGACCCAAGTCACCGGCGATTTCAACGCCGATGGTATCGCGGATCATGTGGCGTTGATTGATTTTGGGGACCACGGCCAAGCCGATCTTCTTTTGAAGTTGGGTGATGGTTTGCAAACAATTTGGCTGCAGAACCTTATCTGGGTCGGAGGGATTGGTCAGCAGCCGTCGCTAACGATCACCCCACGCGGTTCGCTTCAGATGATGTCACACAACAGTTCAATTGGTCGGAACCGGTGGGAGCAGATCCATACGCTTGCCTGGCGTGAGGGCGCGATGAGGGTCGTCGGGTATACGTATCGCTGGTATGACACGCTGAATCTTGACGATATCGGCAGCTGTGATCTGAACCTTCTAACTGGCAAGGGCGAGATTTCGGTAGGACAAGACGATACAACGCGTTCGATATCCGTCACGAGCCCAGCCTTCGCTGTTCAGGACTGGCTTTATGAAATGCCGCCGGAATGCGAGGTGCTGTTCGACTGAAAGTGCCTTAGTCCGGCGCCAGCATATATCCCGCTCCGCGCACCGTCTGCAGATAGCGCGGTTGTTTAGGGTCCATTTCAAGCTTGCGGCGCAGACGCGTGATCTGCACATCCACGGCACGCTCTTGTGCCTGCCCCTGATCCCGGCCCAGTTGCTCGACCAACGAGGTTCGGCTGACCGGTTCGGCTGGTGTGGCCGAGAAGATCTTCATCAGCTGGTTCTCTGTCGCGGTCAGGCGCACCAACTCCTCGCCGCACCAAAGCTCGCCCCGCTCGATGTCATAGGTCTTGTCGCCCAACGTCAGGGATTTCGGGCTTTGATCCTCGGTCGTGGTCGGTATGCGTCGCAAGATAGCGTTGATCCGCAGCAGAAGCTCTTTTGGCTCAAACGGTTTGGCCAGATAGTCATCCGCCCCTGCCTCAAGGCCCCTGATGCGGTCCTCGGTCTCGCCTTTGGCGGTCAGAAGCAGGATTGGCGTGGTCAGGGTTTCACGCAAAGATCGGGTCAGGCTGATCCCATCTTCGCCCGGCATCATGACGTCGGTCACGATCAGATCGAAATCCAGCCCGGCCAACAAGCGTCGAGCGTGCGCCGCATCCCGTGCCGCGCTGACCCAGAACCCGTTGCGCACCAGAAACTTCTGAAGCAGCCCACGAATGCGTTCGTCATCATCGATGATCAGAAGATGTGCCTCGGGTGCCTCAGTCATTTCTGCTATCCTTCATCCGAGTGAAATGGCGCTGCATGTCGTGGTCCATCATTGCTTCTAGCACAGTGCGGAACCCCTGTACGGCCTCTGGCCCGGCTTCACGATAGGCTTGGCGCATCCGTTCGCGCTGGGCGTCGGATAGCTCTTGTTCCAGCGCAGCGCCCTTGTCGGTCAGAACCAGATGCCGCTCGCGCTTGTCACGGGTACCAACGCGGCTTTCCACCAGTTCATCCGTGATCAACGTCCTCAGCACGCGGTTCAGCGACTGTTTGGTCACGCCAAGGATAGACAGCAGGTTGTTTACCGTCGTGCCCGGTGTACGGCTGATAAAGTGCAGCGCACGGTGATGGGCGCGGCCATATCCATATTTGTTCAGAATACGATCCGGATCAGCAGTAAAGCCGCGATAGGCAAAGAACATCGCCTCGATGCCCTTGCGCAATTGCTCGTCTGTTAGAAACAGAAGGCTTTGCCCGCCGTGGGGCTGCCGCTCACTCATGATGTCCTCTTCACAAATCATGTTACAGTTTCCAGTTTTATGTCAGTGTTGTTGACTTTCCAAGAATCAATTGTTAGCGATTTGCGGATTTCGCGAAATATTATGTCCGAAGCGGACCGATATTGCGCAACAATTGCAAAAGCACTGCGGGACGGTCCCGTGGCACAGAACTGGAAAGGACGGAAACATGAGCGGATATGATGATCGCGACGGCAAGATCTGGATGGACGGCCAATTGGTCGATTGGCGCGATGCGAACGTCCACATTCTGACCCACGCGCTGCACTATGCCTCGTCGGTTTTTGAGGGCGAGCGCCTGTATGACGGCAAGATCTTCCTCAGCCGCAAGCACTCGGAACGCCTGCTGAAATCGGGCGAGATGATGGACATGCCCATCCCCTATTCGGTGGATGAAATCGAAGCCGCCAAACAAGCAGTTGTCGAGGCGAACGACCTGACCAACGCCTACGTTCGCGTTGTTGCGTGGCGCGGTGCCGGGGAAGACATGGGTGTCAGCTCCGCGAAGAACCCCGTCCGTATGGCCGTGGCCGCGTGGGCATGGGGCGATTACTACGGCGACGCCAAGATGAAAGGCGCCAAGCTGGACATCGCCAAGTGGAAACGTCCGTCGCCGGAAACCATTCCGACAGCCGCCAAAGCGGCAGGTCTTTACATGATCTGCACCATGTCCAAGCACGCGGCCGAGGCCAAAGGCTGCTCGGATGCGCTGTTCATGGACTACCGCGGCTACGTGGCCGAGGCGACCGGCGCGAACGTCTTCTTCGTGAAGGACGGCGAGGTTCACACGCCGCTTCCCGACGCGATCCTGAACGGCCTAACCCGTCAGACGGTTATCGGCATGCTGAAGGAAAAAGGCATCACCGTGCATGAACGCTATATCATGCCCGAAGAACTGGCCGATTTCGAACAGTGCTGGCTGACCGGCTCTGCAGCCGAAGTCACACCCGTTGGTCAGATCGGGGACTATATGTTCGAGGTGGGTGCGCTGACCCGCGACATCTCGGAAAGCTACGAGAAACTCGTGAGAAGCTAACGCCGCTTAACTTTTTTTGAACGCCCGTCCCCTAGGCTGATGCCACTCAAAGGGGGCGGGCGTTTTGCTGTCCAGAAACATCAAGATCTTGATTGCGATCATCGTGGTTGTGGTGCTGCCAACCGTGGCGGCCCTGGCGTGGTATGCGGTGACCAAGGACCCGACGATTCGCCCTCTGGGCATTACCAAGCAGGCGCTGGTCGAGCAGACCTCGGATGATGGTGCCATGCTAACCATCGTGATCCGTTTCGATCCTGATGAAGACACGAAAACCAGCGAGCTTCTGGGCACAAAAATCGCTTATGCATTCGAGGCAAAGGGGGTCGTCGGCAGTGTCAAACGGCTTCCCGTGCCGGGAAACGAGATGACGGTGACTTACCTGATCGGAGCCTCGACCATCGGGCCCTATCCAGCGTCACACGCCTCGACTGGGATCAACGCTGCGGTAGGGGCGTATCGCATGATCGTACCGCCCGAAATCTTGGAAAACTAGACGGCCTGAAGCCGCGATTTGGCCCAGCGCGCCGCATCTGCCACCACTGGGTCCGGATCCGCCAAATGCGGCTCTAACGCAGGCAAAAATGCACTGTCGGCAGAGTTCCCGACGGCGTAAAGCACGTTGCGCAGGAACCGATCCCGCCCAATCCGCTTGATCGGACTGCCCGAAAACTTCTCTCGGAACCCGGCGTCATCCAACCCCATCAGCTCGGCCAGTTTCGGGGCCACAAGATCCTCACGTGCGGCATAGCGCATCTCGTGTGCGCCTTCGGCGAACTTGTTCCACGGGCAGGCAGCAAGGCAATCGTCACAGCCATAAATCCGGTTGCCCAGTTTTGATCGCAACTCTTCGGACATGGGGCCTTTGTGCTCGATCGTCAGATAGGAAATGCAGCGCCGCGCATCCAACTGGAACGGCGCGGGGAACGCATCGGTCGGGCAGGCGTCCAGACAAGAGGTGCAGGATCCGCAATTCTCGCGCCCCGGTTCGTCCACCGGCAACTCCAGCGTGGTGAAGATCGCGCCCAGAAAGAACCAGTTCCCCAGTTCGCGCGACAGAAGGTTGGTGTGCTTACCCTGCCAGCCAAGACCAGCGGCGGCGCCAAGGGGCTTTTCCATCACCGGGGCGGTGTCGACGAAGACTTTGATTTCGCCGCCGAAGTGATCAATCATCCAGCGCCCCACGCGTTTGAGCCGCTTCTTCACGATGTCATGATAGTCTCTATTCTGCGCATATACGCTGATGGCCGCGCGGTCCGGCTGTCCGATCACCTCCATTGGGTCGTGACTGGGGGTATAGGGCTCGGCCAGCATGATCACGGATTTTGCCTCGGGCCAAAGGGCGGCGGGGTTGCCGCGCCAATGCATCCGCTCACCCATCCACGCCATGTCCCCGTGCCGTCCTTCGGCCACGAACTGCTCAAGCCGTGCGGCGATCTCGGGCACGGCATCTGGTCGACAAATGCGCGCCATAGCAAAGCCCTCGGCTTCGGCCTGTGCGACAATCTCTATTTTCTTACCTGAAATATCCTCGGGGGGAGAGCCGGGTTTGCCCGGATCGGGGGGCAGACGGCCCCCCTGCGGCGGCTTGCGGCTCAAAAGTCCAGATCCGCGTAGTGCGCGGGCTGGGGGAAGCCGGGGATCTGGTCGGCCAGAATCGACCGAAATGCCGGGCGGGATTTGATCTTGGCATACCAGTCACGCACGTTCGCATTCCGGTTCCAATCCACATCTCGGATGTAATCCAGCGATGACAGATGCGCAGCTGCGGCGAAATCCGCCAGCGACAGTTCGTTGCCCGCCAACCAGCGCCGTTGGTCCAACAGCCATCCCATATAGTCTAGGTGATACTTGATCGCCTTGGCACCCGCCTTCACGTTCTTGCTTTCGGGATATCCGGCGCCCATGACCTTTTTGTTTACCCGCTCATACAGCAGGTTCGAGGTCACCTCGTTATGGAATTTGTCGTCAAACCAGCTGACCAGACGACGCACCTCATAGCGCCCCTCGGGATCGCGGGGAAGAAGCGCGGGCTCGGGGTGTTTTTCTTCCAGATATTCGCAGATCGCGGCACTTTCGGTCAGAAGCTGTCCGTCGATCTTCAGGATCGGTACTTTGCCCGCCGGATTGCGGCGCAGAAACTCGGGGTTACGTTCCCAATAGCGCTCTTCGACAAGCTCGACCTCGACCTTCTTTTCGGCAAGGGACAGCCGCACCTTGCGGCAAAACGGAGAGAGGGGAACGTGAAAAAGGCGGTTCATGTGCAACTTCTGGTCTTGGAGTATGTCCCGTATTGCCCCGAACGCGTCACGGGATCAATCCTCGAAGCAGTCAGAGCGACCATCCGCGCGGATCGTGGCCGCCCCATCAATGATTGACTGGGCCCGTTTGCGCACGAATGGCGACGGTCGCGCGGCGGATCGTTCCTTGGGGTTGGGTAGTAGGGCCGCCAGACGGCCGGCCTGCACTGCGGTCAGTTCCTCGGGGCCGACACCGAAGTAGTGGCGCGCGGCAGCTTCGACGCCAAAGACGCCTTCGTCAAACTCGGCGATGTTCAGGTACACTTCAACAATTCGCCGCTTGGTCCAGACCAGTTCGACCGCTGGGGTCAGCCCGGCTTCCATCACTTTGCGCAGCCACGACCGCCCATGCCACAGGAAGGTATTCTTCACGACCTGTTGGGTCAAAGTGGACGCGCCCCGATTGCCTCCGTCCTCGATTGCGGCACGGATTGCGCCCATATCGAAGCCCCAGTGCTGGCAGAAGTTCGCGTCTTCGGCGGCAACGACAGAGCGGGCCATGACCGGGGCGATTTCTTCCAGATCGACCCACTGCCGATCCACATCCCCCAACCGCATCTTTTCGGCGATGATATAGGGCGTGGTGGGGGGGTTAAGCACAGAATAGGCGGTAACGAACAGGGCGATCAGAATCACCACAGCCAAGACGCCGCGACGCAGCCAGCGGAGTGGTTTGAACCACTTTCCGGGCTTGGTCTTGCCTGTCTTTGCCTTCGGCGCCTTTTTCTTGGCTGCCGGCTTTTTTTTCATTGCTCGTGCCACAGACCTTTCAGACCACGACAAACGGGCGGGGGTCAAGGTCTGGATCAAAGCGCGGGTTCTCGGGATGTGCAAAAATGCATTCAGGTAAGGAGGGTCCAATGGAAATGAATGAACTTCCGTTCTATGACATGAGCGATAATCCGACTGGCTGTTGCCCCGTTTTCAAACCTGAGACTTGGGAAGGCGTGACGCTTCATTTTAAAGATAAGCCCTTTGTCAGGGCCAAAACGCACTCGGTTCTTCATGTGCCTGTCGATATGGGGAAGGTGTTTTCCCGCGTTTTCAAGCATATGGAAGACAGTGGAGCGTATGAGGCGTCCGACTTCGTCGTGATGAGCCGCGATTTGTCGTCGTGGAAAGCAGAACATCTGTTCGCCGCAAACAAGCCTGTGGACGCCGAAGAGATGACCACCCTGTCAGGTGAATTCGTCACCAAGGTTTTTGAAGGCGGGTATCGCGAGGCTAAGAACTGGCACAATGAAATGCAGGGGCTTGCGACAGAGCATGGCACGCAAAATGCCGAGGTCTGGTTCTTCTACACCACCTGTCCGCGCTGTGCGAAGATCTATGGCAAGAACTATGTTGTGGGGCTGGCACGCCTGTAACAAAAAAAGGGCGGCCCGAAGGCCGCCCTGTGTGTTTCTGCTGCGCCGAAGTTACTCGGCGGGAATTGCGTCTGCTTCCAGCGACAGAGGCGCGGGCAGCTTGTTCAGCATCTCTTTCGGGCAGATCTGCAGGAAGTTGGCTTTCTCGCTGTCCCAGTGACGCAGGATCTCCGTGGCCTTCTGGCTGCGGGTTTCCTCGGCATGGCGCTCGATCAGGCCTTTCAGCTCGGCTTCCCAATGATCAACTGCAACGGGGCAGGTCACAAGGCTTTCCATGTTCATATGGTCCTGAGCTTCGCCGTCCGGATCGTACAGATAGGCCATACCGCCCGTCATACCGGCACCGAAGTTCGAACCGATCGAGCCAAGGATAACGGCGACACCGCCGGTCATGTACTCGCACCCATTCGAGCCACAGCCCTCGATCACGACTTTCGCGCCCGAGTTCCGCACCGCGAAACGCTCGCCCGCGCGGCCTGCTGCGAACAGGTAACCGTCGGTCGCACCGTAAAGCACAGTGTTGCCGATGATCGTGTTGTCCGAGGCAACCAGCGGGCTGACCAGCGGCGGACGCACAACCACGGTGCCGCCGGAAATACCCTTGGCCACATAGTCGTTCGCGTCACCCGATACTTCGATCTTCAGACCGGGGGCCGCAAAGGCACCCAGCGACTGACCGGCCGAGCCTTGCAGTTTCACCGTCAGGTGATCGGGCTGCAGCGAGTTGCGCATGCCGAAGCATTTCACGATATGCGACGAAATCCGCGTGCCGACCGTCCGGTGCGTGTTCTGCACAGTATAGGACAGCTGCATCTTCTCGCCATCTTCCAAGAAGCGCTGCGCATCGCGCACGATCTCGGCGTCCAGAGTATCCGGCACGGCGTTGCGTGCGCGATCGCGGTTGTAGACGATCTTGTCCGCACCATCGACCACCAGCAGCAGCGGGTTCAGGTCGAGGTCATCCAGATGCGCCGACCCACGCGAAACCTGCGACAGCAGATCAGCGCGGCCAATCACGTCGTCCAGCGAACGCGCGCCCAGCTCGGCCAGGATTTCACGCACTTCCTGAGCGTAGAAGGTGATCAGGTTCACGACCTTGTCGGCGTTGCCAGTGAACTTGCCACGCAGTTCTTCGTCTTGGGTACAGACGCCAACGGGGCAGGTGTTCGACTGACATTGACGGACCATGATACAGCCCATCGCGATCAGGGCGGCGGTGCCGATGCCGTATTCCTCGGCGCCCATCATCGCGGCCATGACGATGTCACGACCGGTGCGCAGACCACCATCGGTTCGCAGCGTAATACGGTCGCGCAGGTTGTTCATGGCCAGCACTTGGTGTGCCTCGGTCAGACCCATTTCCCACGGCAGACCCGCGAATTTGATCGAGGTCGCAGGCGATGCGCCCGTGCCGCCATTGTGGCCCGAGATCAGGATCACGTCGGCTTTCGCTTTCGCAACACCAGCCGCAATCGTACCAACACCGGACGATGCAACCAGCTTCACCGTCACCTTACAGCGCGGGTTGATCTGCTTCAGGTCGTAGATCAGCTGGGCCAGATCCTCGATCGAATAGATGTCGTGGTGCGGCGGCGGAGAAATCAGCGTCACACCCTTGGTCGAGTGGCGCAGACGGGCGATCAGGTCGGTGACCTTCATGCCGGGCAGCTGACCACCTTCACCGGGCTTGGCGCCCTGTGCGACTTTAATCTCAAGCTCTTCACACTGGTTCAGGTATTCGGCGGTTACACCGAAACGGCCTGATGCGACCTGCTTGATCTTGGCCGACGGGTTATCGCCGTTGGGTTCCGGGTGGAAGTGCGCGGGATCTTCTCCGCCCTCACCCGAATCCGACTTGGCGCCGATGCGGTTCATTGCGACGTTCAGGGTCTTGTGAGCTTCCGGCGACAGCGCGCCCAGCGACATGCCCGGAGTCACGAAACGCTTGCGGATCGCGTTGATGCTTTCCACTTCCTCGATCGGAACCGGCTTGCCCATCGGCTTGATGTCCAGAAGGTCACGCAGATGGATCGGCGGGTTCGACTGCATACGCGCCGAATACTGCTTCCACATCTCGAACGAGGCGCGGTCGCAGGCCGATTGCATGAGGTGCATGGTCTGGGCTTCCCAGGCGTGAGTCTCGCCCGAACGGCGTGCCTTATAGAAACCACCAACCGGCAGAACCTTGTCGCCACCGCCAAAGCCAGCGGCGTGGATTTTTTCCACTTTCTTCTGAATACCGCCGACACCGATGCCCGAAATGCGCGAGGTCATGCCGGGGAAGTATTCCGCAACCATGGCACGCGACAGGCCGACGGCCTCGAAGTTCAGGCCACCGCGATAGGACGAGATGACCGAGATACCCATCTTCGCCATGATCTTCAGCAGACCTTGGTCGATGGCTTCACGATAACGGCTAACAGCTTCGGTCAGCGAGCAGTCCAGAAGGCCACGATCGATACGATCGGCCAGCGAATCCTCGGCCAGATAGGCGTTCACCGTGGTTGCACCACAGCCCACCAGAACCGCGAAGTAATGCGGGTCGATACATTCAGCCGAACGCACGTTCAGCGAGGTAAACGTCCGCAGACCTTTCTTGACCAGCCAGCTGTGAACAGCCGAGGTCGCAAGGATCATCGGCATGGCAACACGATCTTCGTTCTGTGCCTGATCGGTCAGAACAAGGTGACCAGCACCCGAGCGCACGGCCTCTTCCGCTTGGGCGCGGATCTCTTCCAGCGCCAAGCGCAGCGTGCTTTCGTCGCCGCCTGCCGGGAATGTACAGTCGATCTCGGTCATCGGCGAGTTGAACGCCTCGGTCAGCTTCACGAACTGTTCGTTGCCAACAAAGGGGCTTTCCAGCACGACGATTTCCGTCTGCGCACCGCTTTCATCCAACACGTTCTTCAGGTTGCCGAAGCGCGTTTTCAGCGACATCACGCGGTATTCGCGCAAGCTGTCGATCGGCGGGTTCGTGACCTGGCTGAAGTTCTGGCGGAAGAAGTGGCTGAGCGGGCGATATTTGTTCGACAGAACAGCCGACGGGGTGTCATCCCCCATCGAGGCCAGCGTTTCTTTGCCGTCTTCAGCCATCGGGGCCAGAATCTGCTCAAGCTCTTCCAGAGTGTAACCGGCAGCTACCTGACGGCGACGCAGTTCATCGCCTTGGAACAACGGCTTCTCGTCGATCTGCGACAGGCTTTCTTCCATGTCGTTGATCTTGCCAACCCACTCGCCAAACGGCTGTGCTGCGGCCAGTTTGTCCTTGATTTCAACGTCGTGGTACAGCTTGCCGTCCTTGGTATCCACGGCCAGCAATTGACCCGGACCAAGCGCGCCTTTTTCCACGACAGTTGCTTCATCGATCGGCACCATGCCCGCTTCGGAACCGGCAATCACCAGACCGTCACTGGTCACAACATAGCGCATCGGGCGCAAGCCGTTCCGGTCAAGACCAGCACACACCCAGCGGCCGTCAGTCATGGCAAGGGCGGCAGGGCCGTCCCACGGTTCCATCACCGAGTTGCAGTAGGAATACATATCCTTCCACGCCTGCGGCAGGTCGATGGCTTGCTTGGACCAGCTTTCCGGAACCATCATGGTTTTCGCCATTGGGGCCGAACGGCCCGCGCGCACCATCACCTCGAACACGGCGTCCAAAGCAGCCGAGTCCGACGACCCGCCCGGCACGATCGGCTTGATGTCTTCAGCAAGATCGCCAAAGAACGCCGAGGCCATGCGGATCTCGTGCGACTTCATCCAGTTCAGGTTGCCCTTCAGCGTGTTGATCTCGCCGTTATGGGCAAGCATGCGGAAAGGCTGGGCCAGCCACCACTGCGGGAAGGTGTTGGTCGAATAGCGCTGGTGATAGATCGCAAACTTGGACTTGAAACGCTCGTCCATCAGGTCGGGATAGAAAACCGCAACTTGCTCGGCCAGCATCATGCCTTTGTAGATGATCGAACGGCACGACAGCGACGCGATATACAGGTCGTTGATCTGCGAAGCTGCGGCGGCTTTTTCAATCCGGCGACGGATCACGTAAAGCTCGCGCTCGAATGTCTCTTCGTCGACACCTTTCGAGTTCGAGATCAGGATCTGCTCGATTTCGGGACGAGTCGCGTTGGCCTTTTCACCCAGACAGTCGATGTCGACCGGAACGTGGCGCCAGCCATAGATGTAGTAGCCCATTTTCAGGACTTCGGTTTCCACGATCGTCCGGCAGGTTTCCTGAGCACCGAAATCGGTGCGCGGCAGGAAGACCTGACCCACGGCGATCAACTGGTTTTGACGCGGCTCGTGGCCGGTACGGCGGATTTGGTCATAGAAGAACGGTACGGGGATATCGACATGGATACCCGCGCCGTCGCCGGTCTTGCCGTCCGCGTCCACTGCACCTCGGTGCCAGATCGCCTTCAGCGCATTAATACCGGCTTCGACCACTTTGCGCGACGGCTTGCCGTCCACGGCAACAACAAGGCCAACACCGCACGAGCTGTGCTCTTCTTCTTCGCGGTAAAGGCTGTTTTCGTTCATAAAGGCGCGCTTGGCTTCTTCGCGGCGGACCCAATCAGCATCATACTTTGACATGTGTTTCACCCTCTTTGAAGGAAAATGTGGCGTTGGCTGGATCATTCGCGTCGGCGAAGAGATACACAGATTCCGGAATTGATTTGAAAGTGGCGGCGACATCCTCGTCGCTGCCGAAAAGCCCGGCCGATACGATAGGGCCAAGCAGTTTGTTACGTTTTAGGTGCGGGGCAACTGTATGATCCAAGCCGTCTACTTCGAGCATATGAAGAGACCCAGCAGGCGCGATACCCTGAAGCAGAGATCTCTGCTTGTTATCGTCTGCGTCCTTGTTGCCATAGATGAGACAGAAGCGAGCTTTCGTATCTGTAACCGCGTTCAAGGCCGAAGGCAGAATGTCCGGGCCGAGATGATCGCGAAATCCATCCCATTCCGGTCCTGCAACCATCTCGGGGCTGACCGACAAGGCAGGCACGAAAGCCACCACATTTGAAAGACCAAACACGCCGGCGAATGACATAGCGCCATAGCCCCCGCTTGAATTTCCCACTGCCGAGTCACATTCAAAGCCAGTCTGCTCGAGGAACTGCGACACCTCGCGGACAACCTCATCGCGGACGCCCGGTTGCGAGTAGTACGAGTGGGTCAAATCCGTAACATACAGCAGATTGTGCAGGCGATTTTCGCTGGCCAACTTCTTGAATTCAAGGCGCGGCGGGCCGTCCTCTTCAAGAAATAGACCGTTGAAGCACAGGACGATCTTGTTGCTATGACCCTTACACATACGAACAAGCACCCGATCAGATCGGTGAATGACCGTGTAGTCATCCTGCGGCCGCGGTGGCCGTTTTATGAGTGCTTTGATGTTGAACATGGTCAAAACGTCGGTGGCTTGGCCTTTTACTCGGCTGCGACAGCGGCAGTTGCGCTCAGGCTGTCCAGAATGCTGGCCGCTGCTTCACGACCATCGCGGATGGCCCAGACCACCAGCGACGCACCGCGCACGATGTCGCCCACGGCCCAGACGCCGTCCAGATCGGTCTGATGCGTCTCGAACGCGGCTTTCACAGTGCCCCAGCGGGTTACCGGCAGATCTTTCTCGCCCCACAGGGTCGGCAGGTCTTCGGGTTCAAAGCCTAGGGCTTTGATGACCAGATCGGCGTCTTCGGTATAGTCCGAGCCTTCGATCACTTCCGGGCTGCGACGGCCAGATGCATCGGGTGCGCCAAGGCGCATCTTCTGAACGATCACGCCGTTGACCGGATTGCCGGTGAAGCCTTTCGGGGCCGACAGCCAGACGAATTCCACGCCTTCCTCTTCGGCGTTCTGTGTTTCCCGCTGCGAGCCGGGCATGTTGGCGCGGTCGCGACGATACAGACATTTCACCGACTTGGCGCCCTGACGGATCGCGGTGCGAACGCAGTCCATTGCGGTGTCACCACCGCCGATGACGACGACGTTCTTGCCTTCTGCATTCAGCTCGCCGCTTTCGTATTCCGGCACGGTGTCACCAAAGCTCAGCTTGTTCGAGCAGGTCAGATAGTCCAGCGCCGGAACGATGCCGTCGGCACCAGCACCCGGACCCGACAGGTCACGGCCTTTGTAAACGCCGGTGGCCAGCAGAACGGCGTCGTTCTGGGCGCGGATGTCTTGGAAGGTGATGTCTTCGCCGACATTGCAGTTCAGAACGAACTCAACGCCTGCGTCTTCCAGCAACTTCACGCGGCGCATGACCACGTCTTTTTCCAGCTTGAAACCGGGGATGCCATAGGTCAGCAGCCCGCCTGCACGGTCGTGGCGGTCATAAACGGTGACTTTGACGCCAGCGCGTACCAGCACGTCAGCGGCCGCCAGACCACCGGGGCCTGCACCGATGATGGCAACTTTTTCCGAGCGATCCGCAGCCGGGGTGATGTCTTCGACCCAGCCGTTTTCCCATGCTGTGTCAGTGATGTATTTCTCGACCGCGCCGATGGTCACGGTGCCGTGGCCCGACTGTTCGATCACGCAGTTGCCTTCGCACAGACGGTCCTGCGGGCAGATGCGGCCACAGATCTCGGGGAAGGTGTTGGTGGACTGGCTGAGGGCATATGCCTCTTTCAGACGGCCGGTGGCGGTCATGCGCAGCCAATCGGGGATGTTGTTGTGCAGCGGGCAATGTGACTGACAATAAGGTACGCCGCACTGGCTACAGCGGCTGGCCTGCTCGGCTGCCTTCTGCGCGGCGAACTCGGCGTAGATCTCGTTGAAGTCTTCTTTACGGTTTTCGGCGGCGCGCTTCTCGGGCATGTCCCGATCGACCGACACGAATTTCAACATAGGCTGCTTTGCCATCCTGGCTCTCCCTCGGCTGGCCCGTTTTCGGGCAGACTCTTGGCTTGGAGTTTGGTTTTTAAGGGGACTCGTCAGAAATGAAAAGTCAATAATGCTTACCTAAATGCGAAAAAATGGGTACGGATGAGCCAATTTGTCGCCGTGTCGTCAAAAAATAGGTAAGTAGAGCATACCTATAAAGCCTCTTCCCTTTCCGGACCGCTGCTTTAGCTTGCCGCACAGCTTTATTTTCAAGGAACCGAGCATGTCGCTTGCCCACATTCTTCTGGTCGCCATCATTCAGGGAATCACCGAGTTTCTGCCCGTTTCGTCCTCGGGTCATCTGGTGTTGGTGCCACATTTGACCGGGCTTCCGGATCAGGGTCTGGCGATTGATGTGGCGGTGCATATCGGCACGCTGGGGGCGGTGATGCTGTACTTCTGGCGCGATGTGCAGATCGGATTGGCGGGTATCCCGCGGATGTTGACGGGTCGGATCGACACGCCGGGCGCGAAGCTTGCCTTCCTGTTGCTGGTGGCCACGATACCGGCAGTAGTCCTTGGATTGATTTTCAAAATGACAGGGCTGAGCGATCAGATGCGGTCGATCAAGGTCATTGCGTGGACGATGATCCTGTTTGGCCTGGTGCTGTATTGGGTTGATCAGAAGGGCAGCGTTCAGAAGAACGCGGGTGATTGGAGCCTGAGGGACGCCATTATCATGGGGCTGTGGCAGGCGCTGGCGCTGATCCCGGGCACGTCACGGTCCGGGGCCACGATCTCGGGTGCGCGCGCGCTGGGATACGAGCGGTCGGACGGGGCGAAGCTGGCCATGTTGATGTCGATCCCGACGATCATCGCTTCGGGCGTTTTGCTGGGGGCCGAAGTTGTGGCCACAGCAGATGCGCAAGTTGCCAAGGACGGCGCCATCGCGGCGGTGTTTTCGTTCGTCGCAGCTCTGCTAGCGCTCAGCCTGATGATGCGGCTTCTGAGGTCCGTCAGCTTTACCCCATATGTGATCTATCGGATCGCGCTGGGTGTGGTGCTGTTGGGAATCGCCTATCTGTAACGAAAAAAGGCGCGGAGAACCGCGCCCTTTTCTATTCACAAACCGTTGCCTCAGATGTCAGTGCGCAGGTTCTTTGCCGAGTTCTGGATCGCGGCATACTGCCCGCTTACGCGGAAGCGCCACAGATAGTCCGGCAGGATCGCGGCCATGGCACGCGGGGTAATGCCCAGATCGGCAAAGCCCTTGGCGTCCTCGGATACCACGTTGTCATAGCCAAGGCTGGTGACCTGATCACGGGTCAGGGGCGATGCAATCAAGCCGCCTGAGATCCACTGGATCAAATCAAAGATCCCAGCCTGAAGGCGTGCGATGCCAAAGGGCAGGTTTACAACCAAACGGCGGCGCTGGGTAACGGTCAGCATGCGGTCAATCGATTCACGCAGAGTTTCCACGTCCGGGCCGCCCAGCTCGTAAACACCAGCTTCGACCTGACCCAGTACCGCCAGCTCGGCAGCGTTGGCTACGTCGTCCACGTGAACCGGCTGGAACTTGGTGTCGCCGCCAGTGATCGGCATGACCGGACCGAAGCGGGTCATGTTGGCGAAACGGTTGAAGAACTGGTCGTCGGTTCCGAAGATGACCGAGGGTCGCAAGATCACTGCGCCAGGGAAGGCGGCCTGAACGTCCTCTTCACCCTGAGCTTTGGTGCGGGCGTATTCGCTTTCGCTTTCGGCATTCGCGCCGATGGCCGACAGCTGAACCAACTGGCCCACGCCTTCCTCGGTCGCGATCCGTGCCACGCGGCCTGCGCCGTCATGATGCACTGCATCAAAGCTGTTCTTCCCGATCGAGTTCAAAACACCCACGCAGTTTACAACTGCATCTGCGCCTTGCATGGCGGCGCGAACGGATGCGTCATCTCGGATGTTGCACAGGATCGGTTCTACCTGACCCACGGCGCCATAAGGTTTTACGAACAGCGCTTCGTTCGGTCGGCGCACAGCAA
This sequence comes from Aliiroseovarius pelagivivens, assembly GCF_900302485.1. Classification (NCBI taxonomy): domain Bacteria; kingdom Pseudomonadati; phylum Pseudomonadota; class Alphaproteobacteria; order Rhodobacterales; family Paracoccaceae; genus Aliiroseovarius; species Aliiroseovarius pelagivivens. The sequence goes on from NZ_OMOI01000002.1 coordinate 650,075, forward strand.
CGCGAACGCGCCAACCATGCTTGGCCATGCGACGGGCGATATAGCGCCCTACAAAGCCTGAACCGCCATAAATCGTGACCAACTTGGACATGGAAGCTCTCCTTGAATTCCTAGGCTTTGCATAGCTTTCCAAGCGCGTTTGAGCAAGGCGCAAACGGAATCACGGAAAAGCGAAGAAATAATGTTGACACTCCCCACGCGTCACACTAAATCCCCCTTCACCAACCCGTGCCCAGATGGCGGAATTGGTAGACGCGCTAGCTTCAGGTGCTAGTGTCCGTATGGACGTGGAGGTTCGAGTCCTCTTCTGGGCACCATTTTCCCTTGAAATGTAAGATAAAACAGCCACTTAGCTGGAAATCGCTTCACATTCGCTTTACAACGGAGTGAACACGGCGATGAGGCTCACAGTGTCTGTTAAGCATCTCAGAAAAGAAAACCGCTCCGGGATCTATCGCTACAGAAGGCGCGTTCCCGAGGATTTGCGGCTCGTTATTGGTAAGAGTTTTATCGATCAGACCCTGGAAACGACTGATGAGCTGGTTGCGGTCCAGAGGCGTGAAGAAATTCACCAAAAGGTTCAGCGGTTGTTTGCGGAGCTCCGTTCAAAGGGAACGGAAAAGCTCGAATATCAGACTGCAAAGGAAACCTTGAAGGACCTTGGGGTTTGGCAGGGAGCTCAATCAGACATGCAGCCCGTCCTATTGGATACTTCAACGCCGCCGGTGTTCGAGAAGATGACCCAAGCAATCCTCGCTGAAAGTGATCCCAAGAAGCAGCTCCTGCTTATGAAGGCAAAGTTCCAAGGAGTGAAACCTCCGGCCATCCGCTTGAATGAGGCTGTAGAGGTTTACCTAGATGAGCGGGCAGGGGATAACTTTGAAAACCTCAAGAAGCAAACAACGCTAGCTGCACGGGCTCTCTGTGAAGCCAAAGGTGAAGACAATCCGGAGATCGCTGAGGTGACCTTTGATGACGCCTATAAGCTCCGTGATACACTGTTGGAGGCCGGGAAGGCTGCAGATACAGTGAAGAAGCGCTTGGGGTCTCTGCGGGCGGTCTACAACGTGGCAAAGCGCAGATTGAACCTGCCACAATTGGTCAACCCCTTCGGAGGAATATCTCTACCCAAAGGCCACAAGGAGGGCCCGGCGAAAGAGAAGCGCCAAGCGCTTACAGTAGATGAGATTAAGCTGTGTCAGCCGGAGATCAACAAAAGCAATGAAGACATCAAAGACCTCTGGACGCTGATGATCTACACGGGTGCGCGTCCATCTGAGCTCTGCCGTCTAAAATGGGAAGACGTGCGTTTGAAGGATGATGTCCCCCATATTCGGATCAACGCGGGACCTGGTAGGCCGATTAAGACCGAAGGCTCCGAGAGAAGTGTGCCTCTGGTAGGGAGGGGGTTAACAATCTTAACTCGCCGCAAAGAGAAGCTTATCGGAACCGCTCATTCAAAAATCGATGTAATCCCTCGGTATGCGCATAGAGGTGGACCGGGAAACGTCTCCGGGCTCATGATTAAAGCGATGAAGAAGGCGGATGTTTGGGTCACAATCAAGAAGGTACCATACTCAATTCGCCACTCCCATAAGGATTGGATGCGCAGAGTAGCTCGGGAAGAAATGACCAACCGCATTCATGGTCATGGGCGTAAGTCAGTTGCAAACGACTATGGTTCGGATGAGTTCTTGAGTGAGTTGGAGAAAATCATTTCTGAAGGGCTAGAACGATCAGGGCTACATCCCGGCATTGGAAACGCTATTGATAGCTAATCAACTTCAGGTTACCTATAAAAAGCCTAATAATTTGAAAGTGCTGCAGTGAACCAACACAACCGCCCCGTAATGTTTTGCGATCTTTTTGTCTCAACGAACAAGCAACACATTCTGCCCGCACCGCTTAAAGACCTGTTAGGGGTTCTAGATACATATCGCCTCACCAACTCAACTGCGATGGATCGAGAAGGTGGACGCGTATCTTACTTTATATCTGACATCGTTTTTGATGACAGCAAGGATCTGGCCTTCCTTTATGTTGGAAAGCACGACGAGAACGGTAGCGATCCAGCTATTTCAACGAAACAATCGGCTGGAAGCTATGACACAGACATCATCGAGAAAAAAGTAAATCAAGGCAATGCTGCAGGTGGTCACATCGCAATTCACTTGGTTCCTAGAAATACAAAAGATGGTCACCTTTATTACACCGCCGTTGAAGCATCCGAAGGATTAGGACGTTCAATCTGTCAGGCTCTGCTTCGATACGTTTTCAATGAGATATACGTCAACGATCCACAGGAAATGACCGCCAAGCGGACCACTTCCACAGCAAAAAAAGCGGAACCATATCGCCCGTTATTCGAATTTCTCGGTATGCCTAAAGATTTCATTGAAGCAGATCTAGCCAAGGCTCACGGTGTCGATCTCAAAATCGTTCGGACAAAACCTACTGGAACGATGGGACACGCGGCTGCAAGTTTGCAGGCTGAAGAAGCTGTCGTACTCAAACCATCAAAAGAGCAAGGGTTCCCAAAAACTATTGATGGTATTAAAAACATTATCAAAGCAGTGCCTGGAAAGCTGTTGAGTGGCCGCTTCTCATACAAACTCAACGGCACCACACAACCAATCAAGTTTAAGATAGTTGATGGAACTGTGCTCTTTGATGAATTGTTAATCCAAAAAATGATCGTGGGCCCAATATCTTCCAAGATGGCAACCATTACTCCCGACAGTAAGATACACTCAGAGTTTTCGGAACTGATGGCAAAAGTTCTAGTCGACAAAATAAACAGCTTGAAGTAGACAGTTAAAAAGAACGAAAGAGAAACATTGACTTGGTATGAACTAACTCGTTGGTATGCATATCGACGCATCGAACACACCTCGATGCGCTTCTATACTATTGTTTTTCCTTTATTTTTCGCAACTGTCCTAACGAGCGGAGTTGCTCTTCTTCCAGGTGAAATCACACTAACGGGTGATGCTGGCTTCGTTACAGGGATCATTGGCGTTATTTCACTTCTACCAGGCTTCTATATAGCTTCTCTAGCAGCCGTAGCCACCTTTGGTGGAGAACACATGGATGAAACCATGCCCGCTCCAGCACCTGAGGTTTTTATCAAAACTGCACAAACAGAAGGACCCGAAGAACTTACACGCAGAATGTTCTTATCTTACCTGTTTGGCTATCTAGCAATTACTAGCCTACTTTTGGTCGCAATTTGCTTTGTTGTTGGTATCTGCGCTCCTGCAATTGGAGCAGTAATTACCGGACATTGGCCAATACATGCCGCTACTATCAATAACTGCTTAGAAGTTAGTCTAGTTTTTTGTCTTTCCTTTGTTATGGGCAGCATTTTGGTCACAACTCTTCACGGGACATATTATCTTATGGAGCGCATTTTTCAGCCAAACTAGGGTGCAGCCCACCTACCGATCTCTCCGGATAGGGCTATTGAGGAGCGGGCATATCCCACATTGAATGCTAAGCAACTTTTACCCCAAAAATTTGAGCCCCCTTCTTAGGTATCGAACGCGATGGATTTCCCCCCGTACCCCCTCCCCACGGGCCACCTTTGCGGTCCCCTCTCTGCACCTGCCCCACCCACCGGGGTCTTTTGCTCTGTGTGAAGGGCCTCCCTCGTCACTTCACTGGAACCCTGGGGATAACACAGCCAGTAGTTTGATTGGGTTGCCCAATAAGAGGGAGACCGGAAGCTCTTTCCGAGGGCGAAGACCAATTAGGTTGCCCCTATAGGGAAAGCGCGAGACCAGTATGCTCCGATCCCAGGCGAATAGATGGACGAGCGGGCACTCCCCTTTGGTCCTAAAAGGTATACCAAATAGGATACTTTCAGGATTTCCCCTTCTCATTGATTTCATATGATATTTTTTGTCCTATAAGTTGGGGTTGACACTTATGGGACACTATTCTCATAAAGCCTTAGAGGATTTCGAACACGAGGTGAGACATGACTGGGACAATAGTAGGGTACGCGCGAGTATCGACCGCCAAGCAGAACGAGAAGACACAGGTCCATAGCCTTGAACAGAACGGTGCAACGAGACTGTTCATTGACAAAGCGAGTGGAAAGTCCCGAGACAAACGTCCGGAGCTGGAGAGAGCACTGGACTGGGTGCGGGACGGGGACGTGTTGATGGTGACCCGTTTGGACCGCCTAGCTCGGTCAGTTCTCGACCTCCATGAAATCGCCAAGGAGCTAGAGCGGAAAGAAGTGGGGCTGCGGGTCATTGAACAAAGCATCGACACAACGACCCCACAGGGACGGCTCATGTTCACTATGCTGGGAGCCATTGCTGAGTTCGAGACCGCGCTCAGGGCAGAGCGGCAGGAAGAAGGCATAGCACTGGCAAAGGCAGAAGGGCGGTTCAACGGAAGACCCGTAGAGATTGATCACGAGGCGGTTAAGAAGGCGCAGGAAGAGGGGAAGAAACCCACCCAGATTGCGGAGGAGCTCGGCATCGCTCGGTCGTCGGTTTACCGGGTCCTGGCGAAGATCAAAGAGAGTGAGGCCAGCCAGCCCTGACCCACCCCAATAGTTTGCTTGTGGCTCGCCCCCGGCGGGCGGGGTTCATCATACCCGTGCGTAGTTGTGTGTATCAGTTTCGCGCGGGAAAGGCAGAAAAGCTGCGAGCGGATTGGCGTCTCGTAGCCTCTGGGGCCCTGCTATCAGACGACCGCCGTTTACCTACCTCCTGAGCCATAAAAACAAGGCTCCCGAGCGAACTCGTGAGGAACCTCAGTCTGTCCCAACCGCCATTAAGGTTGCACCTATAAAGGGAGGAGCGCTTCGATCTCCCCCGAGTAAACATAGGACTTCCCACATGAACAACATGCAACAACCTGCTTCGGCGGAACAATCCCACATTGCCTACACAGATGGCGCTTGCAGCGGCAATCCCGGCCCTGGCGCTTGGGCCCATTTCACCCAAAACCCCGATGGAACCTTCACCGAAGCCTCAGGGTTCCTCAGCGACACGACCAACCAACGAGCAGAACTCCTCGCCGCCATCAAGGCCCTGGAGGAGACCCCTGAAGCTGCACTCGTCCATATCCTGAGCGACAGCGCTTATGTGGTGAACAGTGCCACACAATGGCTTGAGGGGTGGAAGGTGAAGAATTGGCGGAATGCCAAGAAGAAGCCCGTCAAGAACCGTGACCTTTGGGAGCAACTGGACGCCTTGATGGCCACCCGCGAGGTCACCTTCACGCACATCCCTGGGCATTCTGGCATTTCTGGCAACGAACGCGTGGACGCTCTTGCGAAGCAGACTGTCACCGACAGGGCAGGCATCGGACCATTCACTTTCACAATCGAACAATGAGAAGCGTCGAGACATGTACAGCGCAACACCGACCTCCAAAGATGTAGCTTACCTACTCGATCACCCCGACAAGGCGGAGAAGTTTGACGCTCACTTTGGTGAGGGGAAGGCAGCTCAATACCTGCAAGCTCACACCAGCGCGGAGCGGCCTCAAGAAGCCCTTGAAGGTTACCGTCACTTCCGGCCCCCGGAGCGTTGTGGATGAGGAGCTCCGCAAGCTGAACTACGGCTTCACTGGTCCGGATCGAAAGATTGGGGCAATTACCCTCTCCTCGGAGCAATTCCAGGAGTGGTCCCGCCTCATGGGAACCGTGAAGATCGGCGCGAAGAACCTTGAGGCTCAGCTCGAAGCTGCAATGCAGACCGAACGCTACGACCTTGGCCGCGAGAAGGTCCCTGACGGGATCACCTCCCTGGCTAAAAGCCATCGAGTCGAGATGTTGCGCAACATCATCACCGCCTACAAACAGAAGTCCCGAGCGGCCCACTTTGAGAGCAACCCGGAGCTGTACGAGGCGTGGGTGGAGTACGAGCGGTACGAGGCAGAGGCAGAGGCAGAACGCGGGATTGCCCAGAAGGGTGACCGTGAGAACCTGCTGCTGAAGTTCTAGCCGAAGCCAAAATCACAACTGAAACCTAGGGGACCCTTCGGGGTCCTCTTTCAATTCAACAAGCAAGGAGAATGGCAATGTCCTTCTTTGAACAATTGGGGGTAGAGCGCGGGGAGACCCGAAAGGAAGCGTTTGACCGCCTTTCCCTTCAGCATGAGGAGGGCCTGGGACAACGAGCTGAGAACATCCGCACCGTCGTGTTATCCTCGCTCTCAGTGGAGCCTCTGGTCTTCCAGCACCGAGAGGATGGACCAGGGGATATGTGGGGCCACGAGCTGCACCTGGACAACCTGAAGCAAGCGATCAAGCGTGAACCGGGCCACAGGCTGGACCCCATCGTAATCTGGCAATGTGGGCCCGATTTCATCGTCATTGATGGTCACTTTCGGGTTGAGGCATACCGCCAATACGCACGGGATAAGAAAACCCAGCCGAAGCGCTTCAAGGTGCCCTGTCAGGTGTTTCACGGGGGACCTCTTGAGGCACTGGATCGCTCAATCACACTCAACAAGAAAGTGTCCTCCCCTCTGACCAAAACGGAGCTCAGCAATGCAGCTTGGCAACGGATTTGTTTGAGCTGGGATGGTGAAGGGTGGAGCACTTCCAAGAAGCAGTTAATCGCCCTTGGATTGGTCGCAGACAACACCATCGCTAGGATGCGGCGAACCTTCATGAAGCTGCTGAAGTCCGGAAAGGTGACCACAGAGGATTGCCACGGGATGACCTGGCAGGACGCGGAAGCGGCCCTGAAAGGGATCGACGGTGAGGATGTGAAAGATTGGTGGGATGATGATGAACGCTGGGATGCGGGAGTCCAGGAGCTAGCTGACAGGCTCTCTCGCACGTTTGGCTCGATCTTGCGCGAGGCTCCTTTGTTCACTCTAGCAGCGTTTGAACGGTATTCGCCGCAGTTGGTCGCTGCCTGGGAAGAGTACATGCTGGAAGAACGGGAGCTCTGTGAGGACTTCTAGGAACCTCAGAGGGTATGCGATGTTGGAGGGTGCGTTTCGCATAGGCAATCAGAGCGCGGAAAACCTGTTGACCCGTGCCGCACTTTCATCTTAAGTCTTTGGAGGGAAAGGATTATTCCTACAAGTGGAAGCACTTCTCCCCTTGAAGAAGAAGGAGAAAAACCGTGCTTAAAGACCCTATCCAACCCGCCCTGAAAATCGGACGCCTTGTCCTCGATCTCCAGCGTGACGAACCCCTCCCTGGCGAACCCATCGCCTATGCCCGAAAAGATGTGATGGCCCACTGTGGTTACCTGGTGTTTAGGCTCGGGGCGTTCTTGTTCTTCCTGGAATGGGAGCGGGGCAAGAGAGCGACAGTGTGACCCCCAAAACGAACCCACGAGGGCGGCAGAGATGCCGCTCTCTGTTTTTTTGACGGTAATGAATACAAGGCCAAAGAGCCTGAACTGTTGAGCGCGACAGAGCGCCGCTCGGAGTATGTTCTACACCCCAATAATTCACGACTTAGGAGCGGCGATCACTGAGTATTGCTACACGGCGGCTGGGAGATGAATCAAAACCACTTACGCTTCAGTTTGCGCCTCTGGTTGCGTACAACTCTTGCAAGGTCATGCGCCTGGCTTCTCATCTGAATAGCGCGGATTTCGTCCTTTTTTCGTTCGCGCCCTCCGAACTCACCTCCAGTAAGAACACTATCCAAGCGGTTTACTTCAGTTTCCACAGCCTTCCCGGCATCGCCATCGAACATGTCACTACACATCTTCCCGATGTCGTGCATTGCGGGCACAATTTGCACCTTAAGTTCTTCGTCTTCATCCGAACCGTCACGAAGCCAGTACAGCCCCCCGAGCTCTGAAACTCGATCAATCTGCGCAACAATGCGATGAACATCTTGTGTGCGCTCCTCCTCAATGAAGGAACTGTGAGAGACGCGAGAGTCAAACCAAACTGTGCCCAGTTTAGCGAGGATAAAGCCTACCCCCGCAGCGAATGCATCAACTAAAAATGAGAGCAACTAGATTCCAGCCTATCCTGCTATTTGCCCGCCCTTAGCCTTGTTTGCGGCGGCCTGGTCGATAAATTCCCAGATGCGGGTCACATATCTTTGATACCCTTTCGAGGCGTGAAACCTCAAGAGTTCACGAATCATGTCTGGCGACATTGAAGCCCGAACAAGACCACCAAATGCCTCCTCTAAAAACGATGATGGATAGCCGGGCGCACCGTCTAAGTCGATAATGACCTCCTCACCCGCCTTCAGATGTGGAAGGAGGAAGTCCTCTCTAAATCTAGTACCGTTTCCATCACCGTCGACAAGATAGCGCCCTGCCGGGAACGGATGAAAGTCTTCGATGACATTGATTTGTTTGGTCATGACGCTTGTCTCTCAGCCTGGATTTCCACCGGCAGGCTCCATTCAATTAGTGTCCCGCCAATGTGGCGAGGAAGTGAAAATAACTCCACCTCCTGGTTAGGAGTATATATGATGCCTCCCGCGCCACTCAATATACGTACTCTTCCTTTGCCGTAGCCCTCTACTGGCGAGATCACGTCCGTTAGTCCCTGACCTCTGCCCATAGCCGATCCTTTTGATGTCCTGCTTACCTCCAGTGCGGCAGCAATCATACGCGCATGATCCTTAACCAATGATGACATTATCGAGCTGACCCCAAGAATCGAACGGACACGCTCTGCAAGATGCCACCGATTCAACGTCGCAGGTATGCCTACACCTTGATCAAATACAACTACACTTACCTCTGCCCTTGAAGCAGAGAACACACCGGTTGCCCACCACGGTTTACCGTCCAAGGGTGAGAAATTGTAACCTTCATCCTCTGGATAAGCGTGGTCAACTGCGTTTCCGGTCGCTTCGATCATCGCTTCGTATAGCTCTGGACCTTGCTCCAGTACATTCGCAACCTGCTCTAGTCGCGTTCGGATTCTTTGTACCCTTGCCGGGTCTAGTTTATTGCAGGCAATCATCGGGAGAACTGTTACTTCCTCGTGCCTCCACTCGTCAGGCCAGCGAACGCCAAGCTCAATGCCGATTAGATCAAAGAAACCCAGTTGTTCGAGGCGCATAACAACATGAGCAGCCCAATCCCCTAGTCGGGATGCAATCAATCGAACCTTGGTAGGGTGCCTAGACATTATACGGTCAATTTCAGCGTTCAAGACTAGCATTGCAGCCGCAGACGCCCATTTAGTCTTGCTGAAATCAATCTGGATTACCGATTGTCGCCCTTCCGGATTGTTGCCGATTTTTTTAATTTCCTGAATGCAGGCAAGCGTATCGGCACACTCACTCGACAGATTGAATGCCTCGGGCATAGAGATCAGATAACGCTCACCGGAATACAGATAATTTCTGCGCCTCAGGTCACTGCGCCTGCGTTTTTTCCGCAAGCGCTCTAGGCGCTCTTTCTGTGAAAATTTTAGCTTTTTCATAAACTTATCTTTTCGAAATTCCATGCACGGCTTCAGTCCGGCTTGGTGCGGTATTCGAAATACGCTGTATGAAGCGCGATTTCCAGACCATTTGTTGAACTATGGCGAGAATTGAAGGCCCAGCTACGAGCCAGTTGTATAGTGGGACAAATTATAGGGGTGGTATGGGTTGGTGCAGCTTGCACTGGGATTGCGAAACAAATTTTGGACGCTCCGAGAAGATCGCTTCACTATCGCTTCACATTTCACAAAAAACAGTCCAGTATGGCCTTGATAATAAAGCGATAATTTCGGGCTAGATGCCTCTTCTGGGCACCATTTTCTCCTGACAGTGGAATTTCTACCCCGTATCAACCACTTGGTATGATTCGAGTCGTTAAGGAAGATGGGCCTGAATGTGGCGCGCGTGAACGCTCGATTTTAACCATTAAGGCAGGTACGACACGGTAACCTATACAAAAGTACAGGTGGCTGGGTGAAATGCCACATTTTGCACACATTCCCGGCTCTTTTTTCCTTCTTGCGGGCTAAGTTGCCCGTTAAGGTTTAAAGGGCGTCGAGCTTTCTTATCTTGAGCAGGTGAAATGAATATTTGGTCCAAAAATAGAGTGATGAATGAAGATGGTACTGCGACCGTAGAGACGGTTCTGTGGTTGCCCGCACTTTTCATGATTTTCATCCTGATCATCAACACGTCCTTCGTGTTCTACAAACAATCGATCATGATGCGCGTTGTACAAGACGCGAACCGAGCACTGTCGGTGGGGCGTATCGGACCCGTAGACGACATGCAGGCAGCTGCGGCCAACACTCAGACCTATGTCAAAGACCGCATCTCGGGCTTTGCCAGCAATGGCACTGTGAAGACCACAGTCAATTCGTCGACCGGAGTGATCACCACGACTGCGTCGGTTCCGATCTCGGATCTGGTTTTTAACGGGAAATTCAATATCCTTACTGGCTTCTCGGTCTCTGCCCAGTCGCAACATTTCGTTGAGTATTAAGGTGATCGCCATGACCCATACCTCTTTATTTCTTAGCCGTATCCGGCACTTCAGAAAAAACGAAAACGGTGCAATCACGATTTTCGGATTGTTCCTTTTTGCTGCGATCGTTCTGGTCGGAGGTCTGGCGATCGACATGCACAACCTGATGACCGCGCGTACGCAGTTGCAGGTGTCCGCTGACCTGACGGCCCATGCAGCGCTGTATCGCCGCGATTTTGAAAGCGATCCAAACACGGCGAAGACCCAAGCACTGGCTTTGGCTCAAGCAAGCATGCCGAAAGCGACGTATGGCGATGTCATCGAGGCGAAGGATATTACGTTCGGTAGGTATGACCCGTCGACCGAGAAGTTCACGCCCGATTCAAACTCGAGATCGGCCGTTCATGTCTATTCGACGCGACTGAGTTCAAAATCAAACCCGGTTTCGACATTTGTTCTGCGCGTTCTGGGCTTTGTTAACTATGACATGTCAGTCCAGTCGGTGTTCACCACCTTCCGTCCGACCTGTTTCCGTGAAGGATTCGTGGCAGATGAGCGTGTCGATGTTCAATCGAACAATGCCTATTCTAATGGGTTCTGCATCCATTCAAACGATCATGTTTCTTTGAACAATGGCAACTCGTTCGAAACGGGTACCATCGTGTCCATGCCTAATCTTGGAGACATTGATCTGCCCCGGTCGGGGTGGGAACAAAACGAGGGTCTGCAAGCTGCGCTGCGCGAGGGTGCCTATCGCATGCGCATTGTGGCCAAGCTGCCCTTTATCATTCAGGGTCTGAAAGATCGTGATCCCGAATACTTGCCGGATTACATTGATCCCTTGAAACCAGTTGAATTCTTTTCCCTCAACAACGGCCAGAAGCTATTGATGTCGGATCTGAAGGCTAATCGTGTTCATATTATTGGTTGCGGTAATAACGGGGTTCTGACGATCGACGAGCCGTCGGCAATTACTGATGTGGTTATTGTAACCAGTTGTTTGGTGAAGTTCGGTCAGGCGCTGAACATCGAAAACTCGATCATCGCAACCACCCATACCGATACCAAGTCCATGGACTCGAGCTCAAGCTTGACGCTCGGAAAGAATGACAGTTGTGCGGATGGTGGTGGCGCCGTGTTGTTGACCATGGGCGGTGTGTCGTTCACCTCGGATTTCCACATCTTTGGCAGCCAAATTATCGCAGCGGGCGATATCGATTTCACAGCGAATGCAAATGGTATTGAGGGTGCGTCCCTGATCGCTGGAGGAGAGATTGATTCCACCTCGAACGCGAATATGGGTTTCTGCGGCACCGGGATGACCAACATCTACGAAGCCGACTACTTCCGCATGGCTTACTAAGATGAAGATTTGAAGAACCGGCCAGATGTGTATCGTCTGGCCGGTTTTTTCATGTCTGGATGGGATCAAAGGGGCGGGGTGTTACGCTCTTTCAGAACCTTTTCCAGCTTCAATCCGGAATGCGGGGTTCTTTCATTCAGAAGCCGCCGCACTTCGTTCTTCATGTTCGGGGGTCTCTTCAGGTTCACGGTGTTGAACAGTGAGGAGTCCCAAAGCCCGTCAGGCAGGTTGTTCGTCAAATAGCCCTCGTCGCGCGGTAGCGACCACATCGTGACGCCCGTGTTCGTTTGATGGCGCGAAAACCGCAGATCAACAAAGCCGGCGCAGGGTTGAATATCGGCCAGCGTCGGGCAGTTCTGCCCAAGAAAGCACGCAGTCCCGGTGCCCAGCAGGTCGACCTTAAAAATCTGAGGGCATTTCTTACCAAACGCAAAGTTCCGCCAGCCGAGGCTATCTTGCTGTTTTTTGAAAACGAAGGCGTGCGCCTGATACCCAAGCGTATTTTTCTCTAGGTCAAGCTGGTCAGTGAAGCCGAGCGTACGTTCGACATAGTCGTCCGGATAGATGATGTCGTCATCAATGGTGAAAACGATATCATCCTCAGCCACCGGAAACGCGAATTTGCCAGCGTCCTTCAGATCCTCATCCGGGATCATGTATTCCAGGTTCGGGATCTCGTCCAACCCGGGCGGAGGCGCTGTGAATTCGTTCAAGCAGACAAAGAGCCGATCAACCTGCGGCGCGATGCTTCTGACTGCCTCAAGCAGCAGGTCTTGTCGTTCTGGAAATGTAGCGAGATGCGCCCTGATCACGCCTCGTCGTCCTGCACGTGATTGTCCACTGCGCGGCCGCGATAGGCCTGCGTCAGTTCGTCCGCCACTTCGGATCCGTCTTTCAGGAAAGGCAGGATGCCACGACGCATCGAGCGGCCACGCCCGGCTTCGATCTGGGCATCGGATTTGGTGACGCGCTGGCTCATCCGGCGGCCCCATTGGCCAAGCATCTCGTACAGGCGGGCGATCTGATCCTGATGGGCGTTGCCACGCGCCAGATCGTTCAGCTCGTCCGGGTCGGTGTCCAGATCAAACAACATTGGGCGCAAGCCGCCTTCGGCGTGCATCAGCTTGTAGCGTCCGTCGAAGACCATAAACAGCCGCGCATCTCGCGTACTGACACCCAGTTTGTCGCAGACGGGCGTTGAAGAATAATCGTATTCGCTGATCGCGAACTGGCGCCAATCGGGCGTTTCGCCGCGCAGCCACGGCATCAGGCTGTGACCCTCAAGAATGTGGTCGGCGACGGTGCCGCCAGCGACCTCGACAAAGGTGGGGGCCAGGTCGATGGCTTCAACCAGCGCATCGCAAGTGGTGCCCCGGGTGGCATCTGCTGACGAGCGCGGATCGGCAATGATCAGAGGCACTTTCACGGAGGGTTCGTGGAACAAGTCTTTCTCGCCCAGCCAGTGATCGCCCAGATAATCCCCGTGGTCCGAGGTCAGAACGATCATCGTGTCATCTGCCTGCCCAGTAGCGTCCAGATGATCCAGAATGCGCCCCAGATGATCGTCGCATTGCTTGATCAGGCCCATATAGGCGGGAATCACTTTGCGACGAACCTCGTCCTGCTGGAAGGCGGCGGCGATCTTGTTGTGCATGAAGGCGTCAAACACGGGCTGCGCATCTTGGCGTTCCTCGTCCGAGCGCACGGCGGGCGGCACGTCATCCGGCCCAAACATGTCGTGATAGGGCGCAGGCACGATGTAGGGCCAATGCGGTTTGATATAGCTGACATGCGCGCACCACGGCCCCTTGGCTTGGTCCATGAAGCGCAGGGTTTCGCTGGTCAGCCACGCGGTTTCGCTGTCTTCTTCGCGGATATTGGCGGGCTTGTCGGCGTTGTCGAACATCCAGCCGCTGGCGATCTCGCCATCTTCAACGCCCGCGTTGGCATTCACCGACCACGGATTTTCGGCCTCGTACCCTTTGGACTTCAAATACGCGTTATAGGGCGAGTGCTTTTCGTCATAGAATCCGTCTGGCCCCTCGGCCCACAGACCGTCGTCACGGACCCAGACGTCAAAGCCGCATTCGGCCTGACGCGCACCGATGACGCTGTCGGGCGCGATGCCAAGACGTTTCATACCCTCGGCATCGACCTTCATATGGGTCTTGCCAAGAAGCCAGCAGCCCATCCCGGCTTCGCGCAGGTGGTCGCCCATCGTGTGTTCACCCACGCGCAGCGGGAAGCCGTTCCATTGCGCCCCGTGGGACGAGGCATAGCGCCCGGTATAGGTGCTCATCCGGCTGGCACCACAAATGGGGGACTGCACATAGCAATTGGTAAAGCGCACACCACGCGCCGCGACGCGGTCGAAATTGGGGGTCTTCAGCGTCGGGTGACCGGCGCAGCTGAGGTAATCAAACCGCAGCTGGTCATACATGATGAAAAGAATGTTCATAGCTGCCCCTCCACCGGCGTTTACCGCACGGTAGGGCAGGCGATGCGGATCAGCAATGGGCGATCAGATCTGGCGGCCCTGCAAAAGACGCGGCAGATCCCCCGTCAGGCCAGCGGCCTCGCGGATGAAGTTGCGGCGCAGGCCGGGCATGGCGTTCACTGCGCCCAATCCGATGTCACGCGCGACACGCAGGATTGGATTGTCGTTTGAAAACAGCCGGTTGGTTGCCTCGGTCATCATGACCATCTGCGAAATGTCCCAGCGACGCCATTGTTGATAGCGCTCCAGAACATCCAGACGACCGATGTCTTCGCCCCGACGGCGGGCCAGTGTCAGAACTTCGGCCAGCGCTGCCACGTCTTTCAGACCTGCGTTCAACCCTTGCCCGGCAATCGGGTGCATCCCGTGTGCCGCATCCCCAACCAAGGCCAGACGATCCGCGATGAAGCTGTTCGCCACGGTCAGGTTCAGCGGATATGTGAACCGTTTTCCTGCAAGGCTGATGTCTCCAAGGAACGACCCAAAGCGTGGGCGCAATTCCTCCAGATATCCTTCGTCATCCAGCGCGTGAATGCGGGCAGCCTCGTCATGGGTTTCGGTCCAGACGATCGAGCATTGGTTGCCCGGCAGCGGCAGGATCGCCAAGGGGCCTGCAGGCATAAAGAACTGGTGCGCTACGCCCTCATGCGGCAATTCGTGATCAATCGCGCAAACCAGCGAGGTCTGACCATAATCATGCCCATGCCGCTTGATGCCCGCGCGTTCGCCCGTGCCAGTCCTACGCCCATCGCAGCCAACAACCATGCGTCCGGTCAGAGTTTTGCCCGAGGCTAGTTTCAACGTGACCGAGGCCGGCTCGATCGTTTGATCCACCACCGTATCCTGATCAATCAGTGTGATGTTCGGGTGTGCCTCGACTGCGTCCAGGAAGGCGCGGGACAGGAAGCGATCTTCGACCATATAGCCCATCGGGCCTTCGTCGATCTCGGCGTGGTCGAACTCCAGCACGAACGGGCCGGGGCCTTCGCCGGGGCGTCCGTCGGAAATGCGGATGTCCAGAAGCGGCTGCGCGTGTTCCGAGACTTGGGGCCAAACGCCAAGGGCAACCAGCAACCGTTGCGACGCCAACGCCAACGCATAACCGCGCCCGTCAAAGTCATCGCCCCCCCGCGCGCCCTTCGGCAACGCGTCAATCATGGTCACCTTGAACCCGGTGTCTCCAAGAGCCAGCGCAAGGGCAGGGCCGTTCAGACCTCCGCCAACGATCAGGATATCGGCATCATGTTTCATACCCTCTTTCTGCCCCCGCTGTTTGGGATTGTCCATGCGTCGTCCTGTCGTTACCGTCCATCGAACAACGAAAATAGGAGGCAGGGATGAGCAACGCATGGCTGAACATGAGCATGGCAGATCTTGGCCGGGGTATTGCCAAGGGTCAGATTGACCCGGTGGACCTGGCGCGCACCTATCTGGACGCCATCAAAGCTCATCCGTTTGGCGACCGCATCTATGCCCGCCTGACCGAGGACCGCGCCATGTCCGAGGCCCGCGCCGCGTCGGAGCGTGCGCAATCCGGGCATCGCCTTGGTCCGCTGGACGGTGTGCCGATCAGCTGGAAAGACCTGTTCGACACTGCTGGTACTGCGACCGAATCCGGCTCGGCCTTGTTAAAAGACCGCGTGCCCAATGAAGACGCCGAGGTTCTGCGCAACGCCACCGCCGCCGGGATGATCTGTCTGGGCAAGACACATATGAGCGAGCTTGCCTTCTCGGGCCTTGGCCTGAATCCGGTCACCGCGACCAGCCCCTGTGTGAATGATCATGACGCCGTGTCGGGCGGCAGCTCGTCTGGGGCGGCGACCTCGGTGGCCTTCGGGTTGGCCCCCTGCGGGATCGGGTCGGACACGGGCGGATCGGTGCGGATCCCGTCGGCTTGGAATGATCTGGTGGGATTGAAAACGACCTCGGGTCGGGTGTCGTTGAAGGGCGTGGTGCCCTTGGTGGCTAGCTTTGACACGGTTGGGCCCCTGTGCCGTACGGTCGAAGACGCCGCCCTGATGTTGGCCACGTTAGAAGGCGGAACACCTGCCGATCTGCGCGGCGCTTCCCTGAAAGGCACACGTCTTTTGGTGCTGGAAAACGGGTTCGAGGGCTGCCGGGACGAACCGCTGGCCGGGTTCGACAGCGCGCTGGGCCGCCTGATGGATGGTGGTGCGTTGGTCGAACGTTTGCACCTTCCCATTGTGGACGAGGCTTTGGCCATGTCGGGCGTTCTGTTTACCACCGAAGCCTACGCCATGTGGCGCGAAGAGATCGAGGCCCAGCCAGACCTGATGTTCGCTGAAATTCGCGAGCGGTTCATGGCGGGGGCATCCTTCTCGGGGGCCGATTTTGTGGCGGCGTGGCAGCGATTGGACGACATTCGCACCGAATTCCTGTCCGAGGTCGCCGGGTACGATGCCGTGGTCCTTCCGACCTCGGCCATCATGCCGCCCAATGTGGCTCGCCTGATGTCGGACCATGACTATTACGTCGAAGAAAACCTTTGGGCGCTGCGTAATACGCGGATCGGAAACCTGCTGGGACTATGCGGTCTCAGCCTGCCGACCGGGCTGCCGTCGACCGGGATCATGCTTTTGGGTGCGCCGATGGGTGAAGAACGCCTGCTGCGCCTTGGCGCGGCCTGCGAGGCAGTGTTGTCCTAAAAGCCACAACTGCATCCTCCAAGCGTCGAATTTTACGGTGAAATTCTGGACCAGCCGGGATTTGCAGGCTATCGTCGACCGTAACGGGGCGACATGACCCCGAAAACTGAGGCAGTATAAAGACGTTTCAAATGACGTTTCCCGAGCGGTATTCCGGCTTGCCCGAGTATGCATTCCCGCGATTGCGGACCCTTCTCGACGCTCATGCGCCGGGCGGAGAAGTCATGCATATGACCATTGGCGAACCCAAGCATCCCTTTCCAAGCTGGGTGCCTGAAGTGTTGGCCCAAGCCGTTGATGGATTTGCAAAATATCCGCCGAATGATGGTGCGCCCGAGCTGTTGGATGCGATCTCTGGCTGGCTGAATCGGCGCTATGGCGTGGATGTCCCCAACGATCAAATCATGGCGCTGAACGGAACTCGCGAAGGTCTGTTCAACGCGTTGATTGCCCTTTGCCCGGAACAGACGTCGCGCGGCGAAAAGCCCGTCGTTCTGATCCCGAACCCGTTCTATCAGGTCTATGCGGTTGCCGCCGTGACCGTGGGCGCAGAACCCGTGTTCCTGCCCGCGATCCCCGACAACAACTTTCTGCCGGACTATTCGAAACTGCCGCCCGAGATCCTGAACCGGACCGAAGTGGCCTTTATCTGCTCGCCGACCAACCCGCAGGGCGCCGTGGCAGACCGCGACTACTGGGCGAACCTGATTGCGCTGGCCGAGAAGTATGATTTCAAGATTTTTGCGGACGAGTGTTATTCCGAGATTTACCGTGACGCGCCGCCCCCCGGCGCGCTTGAGGTTGCCCGCGAAGGCGGCGCTGACCCGGAACGCGTGACGATCTTCCATTCGCTGTCGAAACGGTCAAACCTTCCCGGCTTGCGCTCGGGCTTTGTGGCCGGAGGGCCGGAAAGCATCAAGCGGGTGCGCCAGCTGCGTGCCTATGCCGGTGCGCCGCTGCCCTTGCCTTTGCAGCGCGTCGCAGAACGGGCCTGGACCGACGAAGAGCATGTGATCGAAAACCGCCGGCTGTACCAAGAGAAGTACGCCATTGCGGATGAAATTTTCGCGGACGTTCCGGGGTACAGGCCCCCAGAAGCCGGCTTTTTCCTGTGGCTGCCCGTTGAAGATGGCGAAGCTGCGGCGATGAAAATGTGGACCGAGACTGGCGTGCGGGTTCTGCCCGGCGCGTATCTGTCGCGGGATGTGAATGAAGAAAACCCCGGCAAGGGGTTCATCCGGGTCGCAATGGTGGCCCCGAAAGAAGACATGACGCGAGGTCTGATTCAGATCCGCGACGGTCTGTATAAGTAAGGACGAGGTGGTATGGCGTATCAGGCGAAACAACGAGATCCGATCTTTGACAGCACCACGCAAGCGGTGTTGGAACGACGCGGGAAAGAGCTTTTGGGCATCGGTCTGATTGCCCTTGGCATCGTGATTGCGTTGATCCTTGGAAGCTATTCGCCTGAAGATCCCGGCTGGATGTCGGCCACCGATACGCCCGCGCAGAATGCTTTGGGTCGATTTGGTGCCTTTATCGCGTCGCCCTTGTCGGTCATCGCGGGCCTGGGTTCTTGGGCGCTGCCGCTGATCCTTGTGGTCTGGGGCCTTCGCATGACGTTCCATATCGGTGAAGAACGCGCTGTTGGGCGTCTGATTTTTGCCCCGATCGCCGTGGCGCTGTGCTCGGTCTATGCATCGACCTTGGTGCCGGGCGCTGGCTGGACCCATTCGTTTGGACTGGGCGGATTGTTTGGTGACACCGTGCTGGGTGCGATGTTGTCGGCCCTTCCGATTAGCGCTGGCGCTGGGCTGAAGGCGATGTCGGTCGTTACCGCCGTTGCCGCCCTGCTTGCCACATTGTTCGTCCTTGGTCTGGATAAGCCCGAATTGAAGCGCATCGGCCATTTCTTGGCCGTCAGCGTGGTCATGACCTATGCTGGCATTGTTTCCCTGATGGGTAAGGGCGCGAAAGGCGCGGCCACCGGCGCCGCCGCCACCGCCCGCCACATGCAGGCCCGTCATACCGCCCGCAAAGAACAGCAGCATGCGCAGGACGAGTATCAAGAGCTTCTCGAGGAAGAGTTCTCGTCTCCGCCGCCTTTGCGTACTGCGCGTGTGCTGCGCCCGGAACCTCCGATGCATGGTGCGCCTGAAGCCGTTATTCACGAAGAACCCGCCCCCGCGCCGCAAAAGCAGGGCCTGCTGGCATCGCTGATGCGCCGCAACGTCGAGCCCGAGCCGGAACTGGTGGAACCCGCTGTGTTCGAAGGGGATATCCCGGATGAACTGGGTGGCGAGGATCGCATTCGGGCCAAGATTGCGTCGGCTCTGAAAAACCGTTCGCGTGAGATGCCCATTGCCAACCCAATGCGCGCCGAGCCTCCGTTGGAGCGCGCCGTATCGCGTCACCGCCGCAGCCCGGATCCGATGATCCTGAACACCTCGATGCCTGCCGAGCCCGACATGGATGTGCCCATGGAAGATCCTTACGCGGATCCTTATGCGGCACCGATGGTCGAAGCGCCTATGGTCGACGCCTATGCGGCGGCCCCGTTGGAAGACGAGCTTGCAGAAGACGATGACATGATCGTCGAAGATTTGATGGCCCCGTCCGCCGAACCCGAGGCACGCGTGTATACGCCGCAGCATTCGGGCTTTACTCAGCCTGCCAAGAAGGTCGTACAGCATCCGCCGAAGAAATCGGCCCAGCCCTCGACCCGTGCAAAGGCCGAGGCGCAGCCCGCGCTGAAATTCGACGATTCCCATCCGGGGTACGAGCTTCCGCCGCTGAGCCTGTTGGCCAATCCCACGACGATCGAGCGTCATGTTCTGTCGGATGAAGCGTTGGAAGAAAATGCGCGGATGCTGGAAACCGTTCTGGATGATTATGGCGTGAAGGGCGAAATCGTATCCGTTCGCCCCGGCCCCGTCGTCACCATGTACGAGCTGGAACCCGCCCCCGGCCTAAAAGCCAGCCGCGTGATCGGTCTGGCTGATGATATCGCGCGCTCGATGTCGGCATTGTCGGCCCGTGTCTCGACCGTGCCGGGTCGTTCGGTCATCGGGATCGAATTGCCCAACGAACGCCGCGAGATGGTGTCCTTCCGCGAGATCCTGTCGACCCGCGACTTTGGCGACGGTAACCAGCGCCTGCCGCTGGCGCTGGGCAAGGATATTGGTGGCGAGCCTGTCGTGGCAAACCTTGCCAAGATGCCCCACCTTTTGATCGCAGGGACAACCGGGTCCGGTAAATCCGTGGCCATCAACACAATGATCATGTCGTTGCTCTATAAGCTGACGCCGGAAGAATGCCGGATGATCATGATCGATCCGAAGATGCTGGAACTGTCTGTCTATGACGGCATTCCGCACCTGTTGTCGCCCGTTGTGACCGACCCGAAAAAGGCGGTTGTCGCCTTGAAATGGGTCGTGGGCGAAATGGAAGAGCGTTATCGCAAGATGTCCAAAATGGGCGTGCGTAACATCGAAGGCTATAACAGCCGCGTCGCCGACACGCTGGCCAAAGGCGAGATGTTCGAACGCACCGTTCAGACCGGTTTCGATGATGACACCGGCGAACCGATCTTCGAGACCGAGGAATTCGCGCCCGTGAAACTGCCCTTCATCGTCGTTGTCGTCGATGAAATGGCTGACCTGATGATGGTCGCCGGCAAGGAAATCGAGGCCTGCATTCAGCGTTTGGCGCAGATGGCGCGTGCCTCGGGCATTCACATCATCATGGCCACGCAGCGCCCGTCGGTCGACGTGATTACCGGCACGATCAAGGCCAACTTCCCGACCCGGATTTCGTTCCAAGTGACGTCAAAAGTCGACAGCCGTACCATTCTGGGTGAACAGGGGGCCGAGCAGCTTCTGGGCATGGGCGACATGCTCTACATGGCAGGTGGGTCGAAAATCACCCGTGTCCACGGGCCGTTTGTGTCCGACGAGGAAGTCGAAGAAGTCGTCACCTATCTGAAAAGCTTCGGCCCGCCCGAATATGTGGGCGGCGTGTCGGATGGCCCGGCAGAAGACAAGGCCGACAACATCGACGCGGTTCTAGGGCTGAACACGGGTGGCAACACCAATGGCGAAGATGCGCTTTATGATCAGGCGGTTGGAATTGTGATCAAGGATCGCAAATGCTCAACTTCCTACATCCAGCGCAAACTGGGCATCGGCTATAACAAAGCTGCGCGTCTGGTCGAGCAGATGGAGGACGAAGGTCTCGTTTCCGCATCAAATCATGTCGGTAAACGCGATATTCTGATCCCCGAACAGCAGTAAACCAAATCCGGACAACGATCCGGTCTGCGTCGTCCCTTGCGGGGCGACGTGTTCCTTCAACGACAATAAAACTGAGGCAAACCCATGATTCAACGACGTCACACGAACGACCGTATGAGCCAGAGCGTCACCCACAAAAGTGTCGTCTATCTGGCCGGTCAGGTCGGCACCCCCGGCAACAGCGTGGCCGAACAAACCCGCGAATGTCTGGAGCAGATCGAAAAGCTTTTGGAAGAGGCCGGATCGTCCACCAAGCACATGCTGCAAGCGATCATTTGGATGGCTGACATGAAGGACTTCGCCGAGATGAACGAGGTCTGGGACGCTTGGGTTCCTAAAGGCCATGCGCCTGCCCGCGCGACCGGCTCGGCCGATCTGGCCACCCCCGGCCACAAGGTCGAAGTGATCGTGACCGCCGCTGTCGCGGAATAACCGCGACCCTTGAAAGGCGCGTTATCGCCTATCACCTACTGTTCGGGCTTAAATTTCCCATATCAAACGGGATAGAGTACGCCCGAGCAGTAAAGGTAAGATAGATGACCCCCTTGCGTATGACTTTCGCCGCACTGGCCTTGATGGCCACGGCGCTTCCGGCTCAGGCCGAAAAGATCAGCCTGAACGCGATTTCCAACTATTTGAATGGTCTGACCACGGCCAAATCGCAGTTCACCCAGATCAATGATGACGGCACGATTTCGACCGGGACGATCTATCTGAAACGTCCGGGACGGGCGCGGTTTGAATACAACCCGCCGATGGATGCCTTGGTTGTGGCCGGGGGATCTCAGGTTGCGATCTTTGATGGAAAATCCAACGCGGGCCCGCAGCAATACCCACTGAAACGCACGCCGTTGAACCTGATTCTGGCACGCGACGTGAATCTGAGTCAGGCAAATATGGTGGTGGGTCACAATTATGATGGGACGGCGACCACGGTCGTTGCGCAGGACCCCGAAAATCCCGAAGTCGGGACGATCGAGCTGAAGTTCACTGCAAACCCGACAGAGCTTCGCCAGTGGATCATCACGGACAATGCTGGGTCGAAAACGACAGTTCTTTTGGGTGAGTTTGAGAAAGGCGTGCCGCTTGGATCATCGCTGTTTTCGATCACTGCCGCGATCAATAAGCGGGGCGCGCGCGACTAAAGCCTTCCCCGACGGTTGACCTGACCCGGTCTTTACCGGGTCAGAATAGGTCTTACCGACAGCTTGCCAACTGGTGCTGGTACATCGCCGAGCGCGACCCCACCTGATCTGCCACGCGGATCAGCCAGGATTTGGATTTGTAGCTGCCGCGGAGATAGCCAGTCCGGCCCTCGTGATAAGCTAGGTATTGGTTGCGTGCGTCATGCAGCGGGATGCCGGTGACCTCGTTCGTTTGATTCATGTACCAGCCCATGAAATCCGTTGCGTGCCGGATGTTCGTGCGTTTCGACCGTCGGCTGCCCTCGGACTTCTGGTATTCTTCCCACGTTCCATCCAGTGCCTGCGCATACCCATAAGCCGAACTTTGACGCCCCATCGGAAGAACGCCCAGCACGTATTTCATCGGGGTGCGTGCATCCTGCACGAATTTGGATTCCTGATGGATGATCGCCATCTGGACGTGAACGGGGACATTCCATTTCCGCTCGGTCTTTTTCATGGCGCTCAGGATTTTCGGCTGCTGCCGAACGATGCTGCATGCATTATCGAGATTTCGCGGCGCCTTGGACTTGCCGCCACATGATGCCACGAACGCAACGACCATGGTCGCGAGTATGAGTTTTTTCATCTGCCTACTGCTCGTATGTTTTTTATTTATTCTAGCGGATTTTCCGGCTTGTGGGAATCAGAACATCAGCCTTTTTCGCGCCCGCGGCATATCTTTGCTGATTGTGTGAAAGCAGAGGTTCCAGATAGAAGCTGCCCAAACTGTTTCCAAAAATTCCGGTGGCACCGCATGGACATTGCGATGTGTTCGGCGGTAGTCATGGGACAGAGTTGGATAAATGTTGAAGACACACGCAAAATATCATCTGGGTCAAGTTGTACGCCATCGGAAGCATCCCTTCCGGGGGGTGGTATTCGACGTGGACGCGATTTTTTCCAACACTGATGAATGGTACGACGCCATTCCGGAAGACAGTCGCCCATCCAAGGATCAGCCGTTCTATCACCTGCTGGCCGAGAATGATCAAAGCTACTATGTGGCGTATGTTTCCGAACAGAACCTGGTCGAAGACCAATCTGGCGAACCGATCGAACACCCTGATTTGCATGATCTTTTTGGGGATTTCGAAGATGGACAGTACCCGCTGCAGGTTCAGCTGAACTGAGCGCTCATTCGCGTTTCGAAATGCAGTTGACCGGCACAATTAGTTCTCTCGTTGTTTTTGGACACCATGGCGCACGGGGGCAATCTCAGGTTTTTTTGCCTCGGGATTGGGGATCCAGAACGACAGGACGTTCCGTCCATCGCGCCGTTCATAGTGTAATTCCTCGGTCAGCTCGCGCACCAAAAGCCAGCCGAATCCCCCTTCTGGAAGGTCGCTGCTGTCGCAACTCAGATCATGTTCGACCGGCTTACTGGGTAGTCCCTTTGGTAGAGGCCGTCCATCGTCCTGCACCAAGACGCGGAACCCCATTTCCGAGGGTTCGACAGACAATTCGATGCGGCCTGAAGGATCTTCCTGATAGGCATGTTCAACAATGTTGTTCAGAACCTCAGCCAGAACAATTTCGACCACCGATTTTTCATCTTCTGACAGGGCCACGGCAAGCACCTGTTCCAAGACCTGTCGCACAGACAAGTTGTCGCTTGGAAATTTCAGGTTGAGTTTCTGACCTGAGCGTGGCTTCGCCGCGTTATGCAAATTCTGTGCACTCCTGTAAGGATGGTCTTGTCAGCTTGCGTTGGCAAGACCGTCATCAAGGGCCGTGGCCACGTTGTCATGGATGGTAAACACCGTGTCCATACGGGTCAGAGTAAAGACTTTTCCGACGGTTTTGGACAGGGCAGCCAGTTCGAAACTGCGCCCGTCAGGCACTTGTTTCATGGCGGCGACAATCGCGCCAAGACCGCTTGAATCGATGAAGTCGACTTTCGCCATGTCCACGACAACACGCTGCGGGCCATCCGACGTCATATCGCGCATCTGATCTTTGAACTTGATGGCGATGGCGGCGTCGATTCGACTGTTGTCTACGGTGATCACTCGGGCCTCGGGTCCGTCTTGATAGGTTAGTTGCACGGGGTCGCTCCTTCCACGCGGTTAGTAGAACTACAGTCTAGACGGCGATCCTTACCATTCGGTAAGCGAGTACAGGAAAAGCATTGGTTGGAGGCTATGATGAAAAACGTGGTTATCGCAGGGGCAGCGCGCACCCCAATGGGCGGATTTCAGGGCGCATTCTCGGGTGTGACGGCTTCCGAGCTGGGCGGCGCAGCGATCAAGGCCGCGTTGGAAGACGCGGGCGCAGAGGCCAGCCAAATCGAAGAGCTGCTGATGGGCTGCGTTTTGCCTGCTGGTCAGGGCCAAGCCCCCGCTCGTCAGGCAGGTTTTGCTGGCGGTCTGGGCAAAGAGGTTCCAGCGACCACGCTGAACAAGATGTGTGGCTCGGGCATGAAGACCGCGATGATCGCCTATGATCAGGTGGCGCTGGGCGGCACCGACATCATGGTCGCCGGCGGCATGGAGAGCATGACCGAGTCCCCCTACATCCTGCCGAAAATGCGCGGCGGTGCACGGATCGGTCATGGCGCGGTCGTAGACCACATGTTCCTGGATGGTCTGGAAGATGCCTACGACAAGGGGCGCCTGATGGGCACCTTTGCCGAGGATTGCGCCGAGAGTTTCCAGTTCACCCGCGAAGCGCAGGACGAATACGCGCTGAAGTCGCTGGCGAACTCGCTGGAAGCCCAGAAGACCGGCGCGTTCGAGGGCGAAATCGCCGCCGTCACCATCAAGACCCGCAAGGGCGATGTGGTCGTCGGCGAGGATGAGCAGCCCGGCAACGCACGCCCCGACAAGATCCCGACCCTGAAGCCGGCCTTCCGCAAGGATGGTACGGTGACGCCCGCCAACAGCTCGTCCATTTCGGACGGTGCGGCGGCCTTGGTTGTGGCTTCGGAAGACGCGGCCAACGCTGCTGGCCTGAAAATCCGTGCACGTATCATGGGTCACGCCAGCCACGCGCAGGAACCTAACCTGTTCACCACGGCCCCCGTTCCGGCAGCGCAAAAACTGTTGGATCGTCTGGGCTGGTCCAAAGATGACGTGGATCTGTGGGAAGTGAACGAGGCTTTCGCTGTCGTCCCCATGGCCTTCATGCATGAAATGGGCCTGTCGCGCGACATTGTGAACGTAAATGGCGGCGCCTGTGCGCTGGGCCACCCGATCGGTGCCTCGGGCACGCGCATCATGGTCACGCTCTTGAACGCGCTGGAAAAGCGTGGTCTGAAACGTGGTGTGGCCGCGATCTGCATCGGCGGTGGCGAAGGTACTGCCATCGCGATCGAACGCGTGTAAGGTCACATCGACCTGCAAGATTAGGGGCGCGGGTTTCCGCGCCCTTTTCATTTGGAAAACACATGAAGATCAACTACGCCGAAACCGCCCAGATCATTGCCTCGTTGACCGAAGGGGAAACGGATGAGGTCGCCCTGATGGCTACTGTCGCCTGTGAACTGCATCACGCCGATGATCGGTTCGACTGGACCGGTTTCTATCGCGTGACGGAACCCGAGCTGCTGAAGATCGGGCCGTATCAAGGCGGACATGGGTGTTTGCAAATCCCGTTCTCGCGCGGTGTGTGCGGTGCTGCTGCCCGCACCGGTGAGGTGCAGTTGGTCGATGATGTTGACGCTTTCCCCGGCCACATCGCCTGCGCATCTTCGACCCGCTCTGAAGTTGTGTTGCCGGTCTGGAATGCCGATGGCGCGCTGATCGCGGTGCTGGATATCGACAGCGATCAGCCCGCTGCGTTCACGCAGAATGACGCTGACGCGCTTGCGAAAATCCTGTCGGATACCTTTGCACGCTAGGCTTGTTCCCGGTCGAATCTCTGTTTTTCTGACCGATTTCGCAGCCTGAACACGACAATTTTCCGTCGCATTCAGGCTTGCCACGAATCACCTTTCTGCCCCAGCATGAAAAAAAGCGTGAAAATTTCACGATAACATTCATGCGGAGGTCACATGCTACACAGCGATCCACAGCACCTGCACCGGACAAGTCTTGGGGCTGACCTGCGGGCCTTGCGCAAATCGCGCGGCATGACGATCTCGGATCTGGCCGATGCGTTGGGCCGTTCCATTGGGTGGCTTAGCCAAGTTGAACGCGACAAGTCCGAACCCTCGATTTCCGATCTGCGTGCGATTTCCGAAGCGCTGGGCGTTCCTATGTCGCTTCTCTTCGCACACAAGTCCTCGCCTGCGGGCGAGCAGGGGCGGATCGTGCGGGCCGGAAATCGCCGCCCAATGGGTGCAAGCCACGAAGGGTTGCGAGAGGAGTTGCTGTCGCCCGACCTGACCGATGATTTCGAGATGGTGCATTCCACCTTCGAACCGCATTCCAAGATGCAAACCCCAGCCAGCCGTCCCACGCAAGAGGTCGGATACATGGTCTCGGGCAAGCTGGACCTGACCATTGGCGGGCGCAGTTTCACCGTTCAAACCGGCGACAGTTTCCGCATCAAGCACGAGACCTATGACTGGGCCAATCCCTATGACGAACCTGCCGTTGCGATCTGGGTGATCGCTCCGCCGGTCTATTAACGAGGCCGCCATGATCAAGGGAAGCTGCCTATGTGGGGCCATCACATTTTCAACTGACGCAACGCCCGAAGGCGTCTCGATGTGCCATTGCAGCCAGTGCCGCAAGCAATCGGGCGGCATCTGGTCCTCGGCCTTCGTACCGGAAACGGCTTTGACCATCACAGGCGAAGTGTCGTGGTACGCGGCCAGTGACGCAGCCAAGCGCGGGTCGTGTCCGACATGCGGGTCATTCCTGTTCTGGAAGGCCCATGACGAAGACACGATCAGCTTCGCGCTGGGTGCCGTCGATGGCCCCACGGGGCTGACGTTGGAAAAGCACATCTTCATGGCGGACAAAGGCGATTACTACGACATCGCCGATGGCCTGCCGCAGAAGGATTAAGCTATGTTAGAGACGCTTTTTCTTATGGATCCATGGGTCATCGCCACCTTCATCGGGGCGTCGATCCTGCTGTATCTGACCCCCGGCGCGGACATGATGTTTGTCATTGCCAGTGGCATAGCCGGTGGGCCGAAATCGGGTCTGGCCGCCACCGCAGGTGTGATCCTTGGCGTGGCCTTTCAGGTCATCCTTGCCGCTGCCGGGCTGGCCCTTTTGATTGCCGCGTCGCCCATCGCGCTGGATGTGATCCGATACGCAGGCGCTGCCTATCTGGCGTGGCTTGCGTGGCACAGCTGGCGCTCAAGCAGCGCCCCGGATACCCGCAAGGGCCGGGCCGATCTGTGGCGCGCGTTTCGCCGTGGTCTTGTGACCAACCTTCTGAACCCCAAGGTGATCCTGTTTATCCTCGCCTTCCTGCCGCAATTCGTGGATCCCGCGATCGGCCCGGAATGGCAGCAGATCCTGATCCTTGGGATCATCTTCGCTATTGGCGGCTTCATTGCCGACGGGCTGATCGGCATCTTCGCCGGTCTGGCCGCCGACAAAGTCCGCAAATCAACTCAAACAATGAACAAACTGTCCGCCGTGATCTTCGGAGCACTCGCCGCACGGCTGGCATGGAATTGACCAACAGGAGACCTTCAATGTCCGACTTCCCCACCAAAGCACGCGTCGTCATCATCGGCGGCGGTGTTGTCGGCGCCTCGACGCTGTACCACCTTGGCCTGAAGGGCTGGACCGATTGCGTTCTTCTGGAAAAGAACGAGCTGACCGCTGGGTCGACCTGGCACGCGGCGGGCAACGTGCCCACGTTCTCGAACAGCTGGGCGATCATGAACATGCAGCGCTATTCGACCGAGCTGTATTCGCGTCTTGGCGAAGAGGTCGACTATCCGATGAACTATCACCAGTCAGGCTCGATCCGCTTGGCGCACACCAAGGAGCGGATGGAAGAGTTCGAACATGCGCGCTCCATGGGCCGCTATCAGGGCATCGAGATGGAGATGTGGACGCCCGAGCAAGCGAAAGAGCGTTACCCGTTCCTTGAAACTCACGACCTGATGGGCGTGCTTTGGGATCCGTCGGATGGCGATATCGACCCCGCTCAGGTCACGCAAGCCATGGCTAAGGGTGCGCGCGATCTGGGTCAGAAGATCCTGCGGTTCACGCCTGCGACGGGCGTGACCCAGAAAGAAGACAAGACATGGATCGTCCACACCGAAAAGGGCGACATCGAATGTGACTACGTTGTGAACGCCGCCGGGTATTATGCCCAGCGCGTGGGCGAGATGTTCAAGCCGTACGGCGGACGCACCGTGCCGATGATGGTGATGGAGCATCAGTACCTGCTGACCGAACAGATCCCCGAGGTCGAAGCGTGGTCCAAGGAACATGGCAGCAAGCTGCCCCTGATCCGCGACGTGGACGTGTCGTATTATCTGCGTCAGGAAAAGCACGGCTATAACCTTGGCCCGTACGAGCCGAACTGTAAGGCGCATTGGATCGGTGACGAAGACCAGATGCCGGACGATTTCAGCTTCCAGCTGTGGCAGGAAGATCTGGACCGGATTGAAGACATCGTCGTCGACGCGATGGCCCGCGTGCCGCTGATGGAAACCTCGGGCGTGTCCAGCGTGATCAACGGTCCGATCCCCTATGCGCCGGACGGCTTGCCCCTGATGGGCCCGATGCCCGGTGTCGCGAATGCGTTCGAGGCCTGCGTCTTCACCTTCGGCATCGCCCAAGGCGGCGGGGCCGGTAAGGTTATGGCCGAATGGATCGTCGATGGCGCGCCCGAGTGGGACATGTGGGCGGTCGATCCGCGCCGCTACACCGACTACACCGATCAGGACTATTGCGATCAGAAAGGTATGGAAGTTTACGGCAACGAATACGCCATGCACTTCCCCCATCACGAATGGCCTGCCGCCCGCGACAAGAAACTCTCGCCGGTGCATGACCGTGTGATTGCTGCGGGTGGCGTCATGGGCGCCTATAACGGCTGGGAGCGCGCCAACTGGTTTGCGCAGGACGGCGACGATACATCGGAAGAAGCGACGCACACCTGGGGCCGCTCTGGCCCGTGGGAGGCGCGCATCAAAGAAGAATGCGAAGCCGTGCGGGATAGCGTCGGTGTTCTGGACTTGCCGGGCTTCTCGCGCTTTGTCGTCAAAGGCGAAGGTGCAGCCGAAACGCTGCGTGGACTGGTCACTGGTGGTCTGCCCAAGATCGGGCGCATCAATCTGGTCTACATCGCCGACAACCGTGGCCGGATCCTGACCGAGATGTCGTGCATGCGGTTGGGCGAAGACGACTTCGTCATGATCACCGCAGCCTCCGCCCAATGGCATGACCGTGACATTCTGGTGAACGCAATGCCGGCGACTGTCTCGGTCGAGGATGTGACCACCACCCGCGACACGCTGATTGTGACCGGACCCAAGTCGCGCGAGTTGCTGGCGGGTCTGTCGGATGCGGATCTGAGCCTTGGCTGGCTGACCCATCAGGCGGCCACCGTGGCTGGCAAACCCGCGCATCTGGTGCGCGTGTCTTTCGCAGGCGAGTTGGGCTGGGAGGTCCACGCGCTGAACGACGACATGCCGGCGATCTATGACGCGATCATTGCGGGCGGCGCCAAGCCGTTCGGCATGTACGCTCTGAATTCCTTGCGACTGGAGAAGGGCTATCGCGCATGGAAGGGCGATCTGTCGACGGATTACTCGCTGCTGGAAGGCGGGCTCGGTCGCTTCGTCAAGCTGGACAAGCCGCAGGACTTCCCGGGCAAGGCTGCAATCCAGAACGAGATGCAGCAGGGCGTGAAGAAATCCTTTGTCACCCTGACGGTCGACGCTGGCGATGCAGATGCGCCCTATATGTCCTGCATCTGGTCGGGCAACGAGATTGTGGGCGAAACCACATCGGGCGGATGGGGCCATCGCGTAAACAAGTCGATCGCGCTGGGCATGGTCCGCACCGAGCTGGCCAAACCCGGCACCGAGCTTGAGGTCGAAATCTACGGCGAAAAGTTCAAAGCCGTGGTGCAGGAAGACCAACCGCTTTGGGATCCGGCAAACGAGCGCCTGCGCGCCTGATCGCAAGAAGAACCAGCCCTGCGCGGCGCAGTTCGCGTGGGGCCACCAATTGGGAGGGAACAGAGATGAAGGATATGATCCAGCATCCGATTCAGGTCGACATTCTGATGTCGGACGGTTTCGTCCTGACAGAATTGTCTGCCATTCTTGAGCTTCTGCGTATCGCCAACCGGGTCACGGCCCGTCAGGTGTTTCGCTGGCAAAACCTGTCGCGCCACGGGGGCGATATCCGCTGTCGCGCCGGGATCGACGTGGCGACCCAGCCTTTCCACCCCAAGCCGTCGGCGCACTACGTCTTTGTGCTGGGCAACTCTGACCCAGACGCAAAAGAGCTGTCGCTGCAAAAGGAAATCAAGGCCTATCAATGGGCCGGAGCCCGCGTGATCCTGCTGTCCGAAGCCGCCAGCCGTCACATCGCCGAAACCGGCGAACAAACGATGAGCCACACCACCCATTGGGAAAACCGCGCGGTGTTGAACGAACGCGGTACGCCGGGGGTGGGGTCTTATGCGCTGGTTGCTGATGACGGGCGGATCATTACCTCGGCCGGGATGGGATCGACCCATGACCTTGTGCTGGCGCTGCTGGGCAGCCACCTGTCGGCGGCCTCGGTCGCGACGGTTGCTGACATTATGTTGCATGAAAACATCCGCACCTTCGCGACCCTGCAACCCTTTGGCGGGAAAGAACTTACCCTGACCGGAAACCGGGCGTTGGATCAATGTGTCGAGCTGATGCAGGCCAATCTGGAAGAGCCTTTGCGCATCTCGGAACTGGTGGCGTTGCTGGGCATCTCTGAACGCTCGCTGGAACGTCATTTCCGTACGCATTTTCACACCACGCCCAATGCTTACTATCGCGAACTCCGTCTGAACCACGCCAACACGTTGCTTTTGAAAACCGCGATGAGCGTGCGGGATGTTGGGCTTGCCTGTGGCTTTCCCAATGGGTTTTCGTCGCTCTTTCGGCGCCACTTCGGCGTGACCCCCATGTCGCTGCGCAAGAACGGAAACTTGGCGGCTTACAGTAACTGATTTCCGGCAATTTTGTCGGAAACACGATGTTTGGTCGCGACGGCTCGTGCCACCTTCGACCCGAATCCATCAAGGAGTGATGCCATGTCCCTGCCCACACAAGCCCGCGTAGTCATCATCGGTGGCGGCGTTATCGGCTGCTCTGTCGCCTATCACCTGACCAAGCTTGGTTGGAAAGATGTGGTGTTGCTTGAACGCAAGCAGCTGACATCCGGCACCACATGGCATGCCGCCGGTCTGATCGCGCAGCTGCGCGCGACGGCGAACATGACGAAGCTCGCGAAATATTCGCAGGAACTCTATGGCGATCTGGAAGCGGAGACAGGCGTTGCCACCGGCTTTAAACGTGTGGGCTCGATCAGCGTTGCGCTGACCACCGAACGGATGGAAGAACTGGCCCGTCAGGCCGCCATGGCCCGCGCATTCGGTGTGGATGTGGAAGAGATCTCCGCCGAAGAGGCCCTGTCGCGCTATGAACATCTGAACATCGATGGCGTGGTCGGTGGCGTGTGGCTGCCGAAAGACGGGCAGGGCGACCCGGCCAACATCGCGCTGGCGCTGGCCAAGGGTGCGCGCCAAAAGGGTGCAATCGTCAAAGAACGCACCAAAGTTACCAGCATCAAGCGCGACGGGCGCAAGGTGACAGGGGTCGATTGGGCGTCGGATGATGGCAAGGAACAGGGTCACATTGCCTGCGACATGATCGTGAACTGCGCAGGCATGTGGGGTCACGAGGTCGGCCGCATGGCCGGTGTGAACGTGCCCCTTCATGCGTGCGAACACTTCTACATCGTAACCGAGGCCATTCCAAACCTGACCCAAATGCCCGTCCTGCGCGTGCCGGACGAATGCGCGTACTATAAAGAAGATGCGGGTAAAATGCTGCTGGGTGCGTTTGAACCAAACGCGAAACCATGGGGCATGAAGGGTATCGCAGATACGTTCGAGTTCGACCAACTGCCAGAAGATTTCGACCACTTTGAACCGATCTTGGAAAACGCCTGTAACCGCATGCCCATGCTGGCCGAGGCCGGTATCCACACTTTCTTCAACGGTCCCGAAAGCTTCACGCCCGACGATGCCTATCACCTTGGCCTCGCGCCCGAGATGGACAATGTCTGGGTCGCTGCGGGCTTTAACTCGATCGGCATTCAGTCGGCGGGTGGCGCAGGTATGGCGCTGGCGCAATGGATGGAGGACGGCGACAAGCCCTTCGATCTGGGCGATGTGGACATCAGCCGGATGCAGCCGTTCCAAGGCAACAAACACTACCTGTTTGAACGCTCGAAAGAGACACTCGGCCTGCTTTATGCCGACCACTTCCCCTTCCGCCAGAAAGCCACCGCGCGTGGTGTGCGCCGCACGCCCTTCCATCACCACCTGAAGGAACAAGGCGCCGTGTTCGGCGAGCTTGCCGGGTGGGAACGTGCCAACTGGTTCGCGAATGAAGGCCAAACAGCCGAGTATGAATACACTTGGGGGCGCCCCAACTGGTTCGACAACGCCGCCGCTGAACACAAAGCGGTGCGCGAGAACGTGGGCATGTACGATATGACCTCTTTCGGCAAGATTAGGGTCGAAGGCCCGGATGCCGAGGCGTTCATGAACTATGTGGGCGGCGGCGATTACTCGGTGCCCAATGGCAAGATTGTCTACACTCAGTTCCTGAACCGTCGCGGCGGGATCGAGGCGGACGTGACCGTCACCCGCCTGACCGAGACCTCGTATCTGGTCGTCACCCCCGCTGCCACACGTCTGGCCGACCAGACATGGATGCAGCGCCACGTGGGCGACTTCCGCGTGGTGATCACCGATGTGACCGCAGGCGAAGGCGTCTTGGCTGTGATGGGTCCGAACGCGCGCAAGCTGCTTGAAAAAGTCAGCCCGAATGACTTCACCAACGCCACCAACCCCTTCGGCACCGCCCAGGATATCGAGATCGGTATGGGTCTGGCCCGCGCCCACCGCGTGACCTATGTCGGTGAACTCGGGTGGGAGATCTATGCCTCGGCCGATATGGCGGGGCATGTCTTCGAAACCCTGTTTGATGCCGGGCAGGACATGGGTCTGAAGCTTTGCGGCATGCACATGATGGATAGCTGCCGGATCGAAAAGGGCTTCCGTCATTTCGGCCATGACATCACCTGCGAAGATCATGTGTTGGAAGCGGGGCTTGGCTTTGCGGTGAAAACCGACAAGCCAAACTTTATCGGTCGCGACGCGGTACTGGCCAAGAAGGAAAGCGGGCTGGAAAACCGCATGGTCCAGTTCAAACTGACCGATCCCGAGCCGCTGCTCTATCACAACGAACCCGTCATTCGCGACGGCGAGATCGTGGGCTACCTCAGCTCGGGCTCTTACGGGCACCATCTGGGGGCGGCGATGGGCTTGGGTTATGTGCCTTGCAAAGGCGAATCCGCAGCGGATGTTCTGGCATCGAGCTATGAGATCGACGTGGCAGGCACACGGGTCAAAGCAGAAGCATCCTTGAAGCCGATGTATGATCCCAAGTCGGACAGGGTCAAAGTGTGATCTTCAACGACCAGCCCGATCTGGAAGGGGACACGCTGCGCTTGCGTGGGCTTTGCGAAGACGACCGCGAAGACCTGTTTGCCGCCGCCAGTGATCCCGAGACCTGGGCTGGTCACCCCGCAAAAGACCGTTGTCAACGGGCGGTGTTCGATCCTTATTTCGACATGCTACTGGCGGCAGGTGGCACCTTGGTCGTGTTCGACAAGGCAGAGGGCAAAGTGATCGGCTGTTCTCGCTACTACGTCGGTCCAGATGCGCCGGGCGATATTGGCATTGGGTTTACCTTCCTGAACCACCGATTCTGGGGCGGAGAGGTGAATTTGCGCATGAAGCAATTGATGCTGGATCATGCCTTTGTCCACTTCGACCGGGTTTGGTTTCACATTGCGCCTGACAACATCCGGTCGCAGAAAGCAACGATGAAGCTGGGGGCTGAATTTACCAGCGATGAGGATTTGGATCTGTCTGGAAGCATCTTGCCGTGGAAGTGCTATCAGCTCGACCGGCAGGCCTGGAAGCGCGTAAAGGCTGAACGGCTAAGCAATTGACCATTCATCACATTCAGTGATGCTGTGGTTCAACGAATTCACGCTATCCAATCCCTCGTCGTGCCTGCCATAAAGGCCGGATGAGGAGCGCACGATGA
Source organism: Aliiroseovarius pelagivivens (assembly GCF_900302485.1). Taxonomy (NCBI): domain Bacteria; kingdom Pseudomonadati; phylum Pseudomonadota; class Alphaproteobacteria; order Rhodobacterales; family Paracoccaceae; genus Aliiroseovarius; species Aliiroseovarius pelagivivens. The sequence continues at coordinate 684,709 of NZ_OMOI01000002.1, forward strand.
CGAACACGGCCAGACCTGAGAATGTGGATACGCCGCAAGGGCTTGCCTTTGCGATCACGGCCTATGTGTTGTGGGGATTTCTGCCGCTGTACCTGAAGCTTCTGACCCATATGCCCGCAACCGAGGTGCTGGCGCATCGCGTGATCTGGTCCGTGCCCGTCGCCGGAGCAGTGCTGATCGCCATGGGCCGCACGCGAGATCTGAAGGCCGTTCTGACCGATCGCCGCAGCCTGCTGCTGGCCTTGGTCACGGCCACTCTGATCTCGGTTAACTGGGGCATTTATATCTGGGCGATTGGTGCCGAGAAGACGGTCGAGGCCGCGTTGGGCTATTACATTAATCCGCTGTTCTCGATCCTGATGGGCGCCATGCTTCTGGGCGAACGTCTATCGCGTGCACAATGGGTTGCCGTGCTGCTGGCAGCTTTGGCGGTGATCGTTCTGACCATCGAGGCGGGCCGCCTACCCATGGTCGCGCTCAGTTTGATGCTGACATGGGGTTTCTATGCCTATTTCAAAAAATCCCTTCCAATTGGCCCGAACCAAGGCTTCCTGCTAGAGGTCCTGATCCTGACACCCCCCGCCTTGGCTTATGTGGTCTGGCTGGGGGCGACCGGGCAGGGGCATTTGTTTACCTCGAGCTGGGACACCGCGCTGTTGATGGGGTGCGGATTGGTAACGGCTGTGCCCCTGATGGTCTATGCCAATGGGGCGAAGCTTCTGCGTCTGTCGACCATCGGCATCCTGCAATACATCGCGCCAACGATGATCTTCCTTGTCGCTGTCTTTGTCTTCCGCGAGCCATTCGGAGGCGCCAAACTGATCGCTTTCCCGCTGATTTGGATGGCGTTGATCGTCTATACGACCTCGATGTTTCGACAAATGCGTCGCAAGCGGTGACTTGCGGCGTGTGGCCTCAGCCGCTATCCCGCGCACATGTCGTCTGAATACAACCCTCCGCAGGATCCTCTGGTCATCCTGCATCACGACCACGAGCTTTTGTTGGTCGACAAGCCGTCGGGCCTATTGTCCGTACCAGGCAAAGGCGAACATCTGGCCGATTGCCTGATCGCACGCGTTCAGGCGGTGTTTCCCGAAGCTCTGCTGGTGCATCGGTTGGACCGCGACACGTCGGGCGTGATGGTCTTTGCGCTGACACCCCATGCGCAGCGTCATCTGGGACTTCAATTCGAGAAACGGCAGGTCAAGAAGACCTATCTGGCGCGCGTTTTTGGTCGGGTGGAAGAACGCGAAGGAACCGTGGATCTGCCCTTGCTTGTCGATTGGCCAAACCGCCCGAAACAGCATGTCGACTTCGAGAACGGTAAGCCCGCTGTGACCGATTGGAAGGTTCTACGATACGAAGAGAACGCCACCCGGATGCGGCTTTTCCCTCAGACCGGACGAAGCCACCAGTTGCGCGTACACATGCTGGAACTGGGTCATCCCATTCTGGGCGATCCGTTTTATGCTACAGGCGAGGCGCTGAACGCTCCGCGTTTGATGCTCCACGCTGAAAGCCTGCGCTTACGTCACCCAGACGGCGGAAAAGGGCTGACCATCAAGGCAAAATGCCCGTTCTAATCGATTGACCTTGGGGCAGCGACACTTGCCGCTCGTCGCGCTTCCTGCTTGACTGTCCAAAGCTGCAAGGAGGCCCTGATGCATCACCCCGTCATTTCCGGTACCGGCGTTTTCACGCCTGACCAGACCATCACAAACGCTGAATTGGTGAAGGCATTCAACGCCTATGCCGACAAGTTCAACACAGCGAATGCGGATGCGATTTCAGCGGGCGATGTGGCCGCGATCGGCCACTCATCAGAAGAGTTCATCGTCTCGGCCTCGGGCATTCATCAGCGCTTTGTTATGGACAAAACAGGAGTTCTGGATCCCGACGTGATGCATCCGATGCTGCGTGAACGCGCCGATGATGAGCCTGGTATCATGACCGAAATGGGTGTGGATGCCTGCCGCAAAGCGTTGGCACAGGCGGGACGTGATGCGGGCGACGTCGATCTGGTGATCTGTGCGGCCTCGAACCATGAACGTGCCTATCCGGCGATTGCGATCGAGATTCAACAAGCGCTGGGTGCGGGTGGGTTTGCGTTTGATATGAACGTGGCGTGCTCTTCCGCGACATTCGGCATTCAGGCGGCAGCGGACATGGTCCGGTCTGGGTCTGTGAAACGTGCGCTTGTGGTAAACCCCGAAATCTGCTCGGCCCATCTGGAGTGGCGCGACCGGGATTGCCACTTCATCTTCGGAGACGTGGCAACCGCGACCCTGATCGAGCGTAAAGAAGACGCCCAAGGCGATCATTTCGAGATCCTATCGACCCGCTGCCTGACGCAGTTTTCGAACAACATCCGCAACAATAACGGTTTCCTGCGCCGCACCCGTGAAGAGACGTCCGACCTGTCGGATCGGCGCGACATGCAGTTCATGCAGAACGGTCGCAAGGTGTTCAAAGAGGTGCTGCCAATCGTGTCGAAGCACATCTTGGGACACATCGCGGATATTGGCGTAGATCAAGACGATCTGAAACGGCTGTGGCTGCATCAAGCCAACAAGTCGATGAACGACTTCATCGGGAAGAAAGTGCTGGGTCGTACGCCTGAGGCCGATGAGCAGCCCAATATTCTTCAGGACTATGCCAACACCTCGTCCGCCGGGTCGATTATTGCCTTCTCGAAGTATTCGGACGACTTGGCGCCCGGGGATACTGGTGTGATCTGTTCCTTCGGGGCAGGATATTCGGTGGGCTCGGTCGTGGTGCGCCGCGCCTGACGCCGCACCTTCACATCACCGGACGATGAATTCTGCATGAAGCGCCCCGGCGGCCTTGATGCTTTTCAGGATGTCGATCATGTCGCGCGGGGCCACACCCAGCGCGTTCAACCCGGCAACCAGTTCAGACAGAGACGCGCCGCCACTAACCTCGGCCAATCCAATACCGGGCTCTTCCTCGATCGTGGCATTGGTGCGTGGGACGACAATCGCTTCGCCGTCCGAGAACGGGTTGGGTTGGACCACGATAGGTTGCTCCTGAATGCGCAAGGTCAGATTCCCCTGAGACACGGCCACCCGGCTGATCCGAACATCTTCGCCCATCACGATGGTTCCTGATCGTTGATCCACGACCACTCTGGCGCGCCGTTCGGGTTCGACACCGATATTTTCGATTGTGCCCAGGGCATGCGCTGGCGAGATTGCGCGCGTCGCCGTGATGTCCACGACAACCGTACCACTGTCCAACATGCGCGACACGACGCGTCCATATTTTCCGTTGATGGCTCGTTCGATCCGTACGGCAGTGGTGAAGTCCGGGGTGCGCAGGGCCAGCCGGATGGATTTCAACTTGGTGAAGTCAAAGTCGATCTCGCGCTCGACGCGTGCGCCACTGGGGATCACTCCGCTGGTCGGAACGCCCTTGGTCACGGTAGCCCCATCGCCTTCGGCGGTTGCGCCACCCGCGATCACTGTGCCTTGTCCGACAGCGTAGATCTCGCCATCTGCGGCGTTTAGCGGGGTCATGATCAATGTGCCACCCAGCAGGCTCTTCGCGTCCCCGATGGCCGAGACCGTAACGTCGATCCGTGATCCTGTGCGCGCAAAGGGAGGCAACGAAGCTGTGACGAACACGGCTGCCACGTTCTTGGGTCTGAACTGTTCACCCGTGATGTTTACGCCCAGTCGCTCCAGAATGTTTGACATGATGTCTTCTGTGAAAGGTGCATTGCGGATGCCGTCCCCGGTGCCGTTCAGCCCGACGACCAGCCCGTACCCGACAAGGTCATTGCCGCGCACCCCGTCAAATTCGACCAGATCCTTGATACGGATCGAGTTTGCATGGGCGGCGGTGGTCAGCGCAAATAACGCCAGCAGGCAGGCAAGCAGGTGTTTCATCGCATGTAATCCGTGAAGCTGAGTTTCGATAGGTGCGCGGTGGTGACGTAAAGCGCCTCCATCTGACCATAGAGCTCTTCCAATCGCGCTGCGGTGTCATAAGGGTCTGCGGCGGTCAGGTTGTTGTATGAAAGCTCCAACGCGTGTTGTTCGGCGGTGTTGTGTGCCACGGCATTTTCGATCCGGGCTTCAACAGCACCAACCCGGGCTTGCAGCATCGTTGTGTCATCCACGGCGTTCAGAAGGGCATTCGACGACATTTCGGCCAGCGATTTCTGCTGATCCAGATCCCCGGAAAGAGCGCCCTCGGCCAGCACCACCGTCTTGGCGACCGCAGACAAAAGGCTGCGTATTTCGGGGTCATTCGCGCGTACGGGCAGGGTGGCGGTTTCGCCGTTGCCCAACCGGATGGGGCCATAGCTTTCATCCGCCCCCAGATACCCAAGGGTTTCGAACCCACCGCCGGGGGTGTTGAACCAATCGTCGATTGCGGTTGAAACGCCCGCCGCCGTGACTTCGCCTGCAATGGCCGTCATAAGTTCGGAGATGATCGTGTCGGCGCCGGCCAGGGCGGGTCTGTCGGTGGCGGCCCCACCAAATAGCGACCGCCCCCCCGCATCTGCGTTCAGTTTCGAGATGATCGAAGCGAATTTCTGTTCGGCATCCAATGCGGTGGATTGCAGCAACGTCGCGTTGTTCGAACTGCGTGCCGCGATCAGCCCGTTCGACAAATCCAGCGCCTGTGCATGGATTGTGGTTAATGCCACCTGCGTGGTGTCCGCCATCAGCCGCGCCTCGTTCGTGGCCTGCGTATAGGCGGACATGAGCTTCAGGCTGTGTTCAAGGCCTGCGACTGCGCTATAGCCACCTGTCACATTCGCCCCCAGTTCGGTTTTTCGACCTGTGGACAGCTCTGTGCTTAGCCGTGTCAATTCTTGGCGCAACTGCGTGTTTTGCCGTCGTGTCAGGAAGGTGCTGGCCATGTCGCCGAAGGTGGAAATGCTCATCACGCTCTCCTTAAATACCTAACAAAAGTTGCAGCATCTCGTCGGCGGCGGTGACCACTTGTGCGTTGGCGGCGAAGGCCTGTTCGATGATCATCAGCTTTTGCATTTCGGCATCGGTATCCACACCTTGCGCCAGCTCCATCTGTCGTAGGCTGTCATTTTGGGCGATGTCATAGCTGAGACGCGCTTCGCTCTGATCAAGATTTACGGTGATCGTGTTCAGCAGATCTGCAGCCAAGCCTGCCGAAGATCGGGCAGCACCGGAGAACCCGCCAGAGACAGCCACCTTGGGGGCATCCAGCGCGTCGATCATGTTCCCCAGCAATGTTGCGTTGCCGACATTGCCCTGCACCATCGCCCCAAGCCCATCGCGAAGACGCCAAAGCGCACCGCCCTGCGCAGGATCCACGGCGGGATTCAAGGAAAGACGGCTGCTGAGAGCGACTTCGTCCGCCGGATCGAATGCAGTCCCGGCATCCGTAAACAGGCCCGGTGCACCCGGCGCGCGGGTCGTATCCAGCGCGGGATCTTGAAACCTTTCAATCAGATCGCGCGCAAAAGCATCTACTTGTTCTTGCGCGGACACTGCCAGATCGTCACGAACCTGAAAATGGGCCGCCAAAGATCCACCGGAAATCGCACTGCGCTCGGCCTCGGTATCGATCGGCTGGCCATTGATGGTCAGGCCAGACAAGGCTCCACCGCTCTGCGTCATTTCGGGTACGATCATGTTGACGGGCGAGAACGTCAACTCCGCAGCCCGGCCATCCAGCAATATTGCCCCACCGCTCGAGATCAAGGCGACTTGTCCGCCGTCGCGTGGAACCTGCTTGATTGGTATGATCGAGGACAGCGCGTCGATGGTTTGCTGCCGTTGATCCATCAGCCCGGATGGATCGGCACCGCGCGCTATCGCGACCTGAATTTTGGTGTTTAGGCTCTGCACATCCTGCAAGCCTTGGTTAAGCTGTGCGACTTCTTGCGCGATCGACCCATCGGCCGATAGGCGCGCGGACTGAATGTGATCGGATGTGGCTTTCAGATGGGACACGATATTGCGCGCTGCATTCAGGCTGGCATTCAAGGCGGCTTCGCTGTCGGGGCGAGCCGCTGCCTCGGTCAGGGCGGCTTCGAACTGGGCCATGCGCCCCGAAAGCGAGCCCGGCTGATCCGGGGTGCCGAGCGTCTTTTCCAGCCCTTCAAGAAAGCCGGATCGTGTGCTTCCATGACCCATTGCCGCGTCCGACAGGCGGCGATCGCCCAACAGCCGTTCGTCCACATGGCGGTTGACCCCATCGATTACGACGCCGGATGGCGCCCCGCCCAGCGTACGCGACGATAGTCCAAGCGACCGTGCCCCGTACCCTTCCGTCATCGCGTTGGCGACGTTGGACGATACAACATGGGCTGCACGGGCATTGGCGCTTAGACCGGATAGTGCGTTGTAAAGGGCGCTGTTGATTGTCATGGGACACTACTTTGCGATACCGGATCAGCGTTTGATGTTGGTGGTTTCTTGCAACATCTCGTCGACGGTCTGGATGACCTTCGCGTTCGAGCTGTAGGCCCGCTGGGTCTGGATCAGGTTGGTCAATTCGCCCGCGACATCGGTCGTCGACCCTTCGCGGGCAAAGCCCACGACTTCACCAGTTGGGCCGTCACCGGCATCCCACATGAAGAATGATCCGCTTTCAGGCGATACTTGATAGGCTTGGTTCGAGATCGAGGTCAGACCATTCGGATTCGACACGTCCACCAGGGGCACCTGATAGATCGTGCGAATGAACCCGGTGTCATAGGTGGCTTTCAGGAAGCCGTGTTCGTCGATTTGAACCGCGGTCAGGTTGCCCACTGGCGAGCCATTCTTGGTGATGGCCACTGGGGCGAAGCTGTCGGACAGTTGCGTCAGGCCATTGGGGTCACTGATTCCCCCGATGGTCAATGAAAGTGGCCCGCCTGCCACGGTCAAATCCAGCGTGCCCTCGGCTGCGTTATAGGGACCTCCGGACACCACTGTGACCGAAGCCAATGTGCCGCCATCGGCGCGGCTGTCATCGAAGACCAGCGTGTATTCTCCGACCACGGCCCCGCCCGAGGCGCTGTCGGTAATTTGCATGGTCCAGGTGTTCGATGATCCGGTGCCCGGCACGGTGGGTGTAAAACTGAAATCCAGCGTTTCGGAGGTTCCGAGGTTGCCGAAATATTCGACCGACAGGGGCAGTGCTGCGCCGTCGGCGCCTGCTTCAGTTTCGACAGCGGGCAAATTGACGCCCAGCTTCATGCTGGTGGTTGGGTCACCCGCAGTTTGGTTGGCGTTAATCACAACGGGTTCCAAGCCGACACCTGTGTCGCGCGGATAGGTTGCGACATTGCCGTCTGCATCTGCAGGCCATCCCAATAGCACAAGCCCGGTTTCTGTTTTCAGAACACCCTCGGAATCAGTACGGAACGATCCGGTCGTGGTCATCATCATGGGCCGTTCGCCGGGGTTTGAATCGGCATAGACCTCTTGTGTGACGGGCAGCATGCCGCGCCCACCGACAGCGATATCCATCGGGTTCGACGTCGAGATCAGGGGGCCGTGTTCGTCGATCAAGCGCTGCGTGGTCGTGCGTACACCCCCCGCAGAATACGACCCGGAGCCCGCATCACCTCCGATTACAAGACTTTGAAAATCTGCCGTGGCTCGTTTGTATCCAAACGTCGACGAGTTCGCGATGTTGTCTGAAATCGTCGCGAGTTTCGTGGCATGTGCGTTCAGTCCGGCCACGCCGGCACTAAGCGAAGAGGAAATCGTCATGGTGCGCCTTTCTGCTGCATCTACCTCTGGTCTGGATCAGAGTGGACCGGGTGCCCTTAACAGCCGCCTAATGGGCGAGAGATACGGTGACGATTTCCTGTTAGTGTATGATTTTGCTACCTTTTAGACCTTAGGAGGATCAGCTCGATCCGATTGTTCCTTGCGGCCATCGCGGTTTCCTCGGCATGTTCACGATCCGCATGACCGGTGACGCGCTGTACTTTTCCGGGTGTCTGGTCCAGCGATTCGAACAAAGTACGCACCTTGTCCGCCCGACCGGATGACAGTTCCCAAGCGGTATTCTCGGCGACGACGACTGGCTGTGTTGCCACATGACCTTCGATCGCGACACCGTTCTTGGCCAGGCTGAACACCTCGACAATCGTTGTCAGGATGTCTTTCAGGATCGGAGTTGGTGTCGTAGTGCCGGCATGAAACAGCGGGGCGTGTTCAAGCGCGAAGATCTCGACCAGCAGGCCTTCATCTGTCACGCGCGTCACGATATGGCGTCGAAGCTGGTCGCTTGTCATGCTTTCCCCAGAACGGCTGAGAAGCATCTCTTCGACCTCTTTCAGCTTGGCGGTTTGCTTTTCGCCGTCGTCCCCAGTGCTATCGGCACCCTTGCCGCCTTCAGTGTTTGCGGGATCGCGTGGAACGCCACCGGTGCCGGTCTGCGACAGGCTTTCGTCACTCAGCACGCTGTCGCCGCCGAACGACCCACTGCCACCGCCTGAAACGCGGGTGATCGGAATGGTCGGACTGAAGTAATCGGCGATGCCCTTGCGCTGCTTTTCCGTCGTGGCGTTCAACAGCCACATCAGCAGGAAGAAGGCCATCATCGCGGTCACGAAGTCAGCATAGGCCACCTTCCATGCACCGCCGTGATGGCCATCACCACTAACCTTCTTCACTTTCTTGATAATTACCGGAGCTCGCTCGTTTGAACGCATCCCACCACCTCATTATTCACCCGAGATCATGGATAGCAGCCGCAAGTTTCCATTGGCTTAACTCTTCAAATTGTTGCCATTTCATTACTTCGCATGTGAAGTGTCCCTTTTTCTTGACTTCATTTCACATGCAACGATATCATTGCGGCGCAACAGGACGGCCCATCTGGGCATTGAAACGGATCGAATTATGAACAAGCACAGCCCCTCGCGCGAGATGACGCGCGCGGTGTCAGTCGTTGGCACCGAGACCCATTACATGCCCGGTTGGGCGAATGATTTCGAAACCGAGGCGCTGCCCGGTGCGCTGCCGCAAGGCATGAACAGCCCGCAGAAATGCGAATATGGCCTGTATGGCGAGCAGCTGTCCGGCACTGCCTTCACAGCCAATCCGCCCGAGCGCACATGGTGCTATCGCATCCGCCCGTCGGTGAAGCACTCGGCGCGTTACACGAAGATTGACGTCCCTTACTGGAAATCTGCGCCCTGCGTGGATCCGGATGTGATTTCGCTGGGCCAGTATCGCTGGGATCCCGTGCCCACCGCCGAAGGTCTGAACTGGATCACCGGCATGCGGACCATGACCACGGCGGGCGACGTGAACACCCAAGTCGGCATGGCAACCCACGTCTACTTGGTCACCGAGTCTATGGTGGATGATTATTTCTTCTCGGCCGACAGCGAGCTGCTGGTCGTGCCGCAGGAAGGTAAGCTGCGCTTCTATACGGAACTGGGTGTCATCGACCTTGCGCCGCAGGAAATCGGCATCATCCCCCGTGGCCTTGTCTATCGCGTTGAGCTTCTGGAAGGCCCCGCGCGCGGCTTCGTCTGTGAAAACTACGGCCAGAAATTCGAGCTTCCGGGCCGCGGGCCGATTGGCGCGAACTGCATGGCCAATCCGCGTGACTTCAAAGCCCCTGTTGCTGCGTTTGAAGACCGCGAAGTGCCGTCGACCATCACCATCAAATGGTGTGGCCAGTTCCACAAGACCGAGATCGGCCAGTCGCCCTTGGACGTCGTCGCATGGCACGGCAATTACGCGCCGTACAAATACGACCTGACAACTTATTGCCCGGTTGGTGCGATCCTGTTTGACCACCCGGACCCCTCGATCTTCACCGTGCTGACGGCGCCTTCGGGCCAGCCGGGCACCGCGAATATCGACTTCGTTCTGTTCCGCGAGCGTTGGATGGTGGCCGAAAACACCTTCCGCCCGCCGTGGTATCACAAGAACATCATGTCCGAGCTGATGGGCAACATCTATGGCCAGTATGACGCCAAGCCGCAGGGCTTTGTCCCCGGTGGTGTGTCCTTGCACAACATGATGCTGCCGCACGGTCCGGATCGTGATGCCTTCGAGGGTGCCTCGAACTCGAACCTTGGGCCCGAGAAGTTGGACAACACCATGTCCTTCATGTTCGAGACCCGCTTCCCGCAGCACCTGACCGCGTTTGCGGCGAATGAAGCGCCGCTTCAGGACGAGTATATCGACTGCTGGGAGAGCCTTGAGAAGAAGTTCGACGGGACGCCGGGTAAAAAGTGATGACGCTTTACGGATACTGGCGGTCCACTGCGGCCTATCGCGTGCGCATTACGTTGAACCTCAAGGGGCTCAACGCAGAGCATGTGTCTGTCCATCTTGTGAAAGATGGCGGACAGCAGCACGCGGCGGATTATGTGGCCAAGAACCCGACCCATCTGGTGCCCTCGCTGGAATTGGAGGATGGCACCGTCCTGACCCAGTCGCTGGCGATCATCGACTATCTTGAGGCCGTGCAGCCCGAGCCTGCCTTGCTGCCCGCAGATCCAGTCAAACGTGCTAAGGTGATGGCCGCCGCGCATGTCATCGCGATGGATATTCATCCGGTGAACAACCTGCGCGTGGCCAAGCATCTGGGCGACACGTTCGGTGCGGATGCCGAGGCGAAGCGCCAATGGATGGTCCACTGGATGGACACGGGCTTTGCCGCCCTTGAACAGATGGTCGACAAGGGCACCAAGTTTGCCTTTGGCGACACGCCGACGCTGGCAGACATTTGCCTTGTCGCACAGTACTATAACGCACGGCGCTGGGGGGTGGATCTGACCGCCTATCCGCGTCTGACCGAAATCGAAGAAACCTGTCTGGCCCTGCCCGCCTTCGCCGATGCGCGACCCGAGGCACAGGCCGACGCCGAGTGAGGATCACATGAGCCAACTGAAAAAGTCGTGGGTGGACAGCGCGAACTCTGCCGAGACCCCCTTTCCCCTGAATAACCTGCCCTATGGCGTGTTCTCGACCGCCGACACCGAGCCGCGCTGTGGTGTGGCCATCGGGGACATGATCCTTGATATGCAGGCCGCTGAAGAAGCTGGCCTGATCGAGATCGGTGATGAACCCGTCTTCGACGTTCCTTTCTGGAACGAGCTGATGGAGCTGGGATCGGACGCATGGTCCGCCCTGCGCGCCCGTCTTGGGCAACTGCTTGGCGAAGGCTCGACCGAGCGTGACGCCGTTGCGCCCCTGCTGGTCGCCCAAGCCGGTGCCGAGCTGCACATTCCGTTCCTTGTGTCGGAATACACCGACTTCTACGCCGGTCGTCAGCACGCTGCCAACATGGGCGCGATCCTGCGTGGTTCGCCCGATCTGCCGGCCAACTGGCTGCACATTCCGATCGGCTATAACGGCCGTGCGTCCTCCGTCGTGATCTCGGGCACACCGATCCACCGCCCGAACGGTCAGCGCAAAGCGCCCGACGCCGAGATGCCCAGCTTTGGTCCCTCGATGCGTCTGGATATCGAACTGGAAATGGGGGCCATCGTTGGTAAGCCTTCCGAGTTTGGCCAGCCGATCACGGTCGACGAAGCTGATGACATGATCTTTGGCTACGTGCTGCTGAACGACTGGTCTGCCCGCGACATCCAAGGTTGGGAATACCAGCCGCTTGGCCCGTTCCAAGGTAAAGCCTTCGGCACCTCGATCAGCCCGTGGATCGTGACTGCTGCTGCGCTGGAAGAGTTCCGCGCCCCGACACCGGAACGCGAGAAAGAACTGCTGCCCTATCTGGATGGCTCCAAGGACGGCCTCTATGACATCGAGCTTCAGGTTCTGATGCAGCCCGAAGGCGGTGACACGGCGAGCGTCGTTGGCGAAACCAACTACACCCGTATGTATTACTCGGCTGCTGAACAGCTGTGCCATCACGCCATTGGCGGTTGCGCGATGAATGTGGGCGACCTTTTGGGGTCCGGCACCATCTCGGGTCCGACCAAGACCGAATACGGATCGCTGATGGAGATGAGCTGGGCGGGCCGCGAGCCCTTCACGCTCGACACCGGCGAAACCCGCACCTTTATCGAGGACGGCGACACGCTGACCCTGCGCGGTGCTGCCAAGGGTGACGGTTTCCAGATCGGCTTTGGCGATTGCACAGGCCAGATCCTGCCTGCCGTCAGCTGGCCCAAGTAAGGTACCCCGCGCATGACGCAATACGTTGGATATATCGCCATGAGCCTTGATGGCTACATCGCTACCCCAGACGGTGGCGTGGCATGGCTTGATCCGTTCAACGAGGCGATGGGTGCCGACGGAAACGACGGCGGATATGGCGCGTTCATCTCAGAGGTGGACGCGCTGATCACCGGGCGCGAAACGCACCAGCAGGTGCTTGGTTGGGGGTGGCCCTACGAGGATCGCGCCAGCTATGTCCTGACCCATCAGGCCGACTATTCCGCAGATCACGTCACCGCTGCCGGAGACATCGAGACCCTTCGCAAAGCCATCGAAAAGGCTGGGCACAAGAAGGTCTGGGTCATGGGGGGCGGAGCAGCCCAGCGCGCAGCACTTGACGCGGGCTTGTTCGATACTCTGCGCGTCTTCGTGATGCCGACCATTCTTGGTGGCGGGCGCAAACTGTTCACCGACGGACCACAACACAACCTCTCATTCGCCTCCAGCCAGACCCATGGCGGCGGCGTGATTCAAATCGACTATCTCATCAAGGACTGACAACCATGGCAAAGGCATTCGCGTCGCAAGGCGACATGACCGAAAAGAAAATTACCTTCGACCAGATCGGCGAGGGGCTCTATGCCTTCACCGCCGAGGGCGACCCGAACTCGGGCGTGATCATTGGCGATGACAGCGTCATGATCGTTGAAGCTCAGGCGACCCCGCGTCTGGCCAACAAAGTGATCGAATGCGTGCGTTCGGTGACCGACAAGCCGATCAGCCACGTGGTTCTGACCCACTATCACGCCGTGCGCGTGCTGGGTGCGTCGGCCTATGGTGCGGATCAGATCATCATGGGCGACCAAGCCCGTGCGATGGTTGTGGAACGCGGTCAGGAAGACTGGGACAGCGAATTCCAGCGCTTCCCGCGCCTGTTCGAAGGCCACGAGTCGATCCCCGGTCTGACCTATCCGACGACCACATTCTCGGATGATATGACTGTCTATCTGGGCAACCGCCGCATCGACCTGATGCATCTGGGCCGCGCTCACACCTCGGGCGACATCGTGATTCACGTGCCGGACCAGAACGTCATGTTCACCGGCGACATCGTAGAAGATCACTCGGCCTGCTATTGTGGCGACGGTCACTTCTCGGATTGGGGTGACACGCTGGACAACATCGCGTCCTTCGACGTGGACGCCATCGCACCCGGTCGTGGCGGAGCCCTGATCGGCAAAAAAGCCGTTGAACGCGCCATCGAAAGCACCCGTGACTTCGTTTACAGCACCTACGCCCCGGCCGCCAAAGTGGCTGCACGCGGTGGTTCGCTGAAAGAAGCATGGGACGCCGTGCGCGCCGAATGTGACCCGAAATTCGCAGACTATGCCATCTACGAGCACTGCCTGCCCTTCAACGTCGCCCGCGCCTATGACGAGGCCCGCGGCATCGACACCCCCCGTATCTGGACCGCACAGCGCGATCTGGACATGTGGGCCGCCCTGCAGGGCTAAGACCTTCGGGGTTCGGCCATGAGGGCCGGACCCCACCCGAAACGCGCGCAGCCGGAGGAGAACCCGATGTTCGACGATAGATACACGCTTGCCTACAAGCGCTATCCCTACAAGAAATCTGCCGATCAGGATGCGGCGTCGCCCGTACGTCATCCGGTCGTTGTCATGGGTGGAGGACCCATCGGCATCGCGACCGCGCTGGACCTTGGTCGCCAAGGCATTCCAACGCTGGTTCTGGACGACCACGAAGGCGTCGGCATGGGCTCGCGCGCGATTTGTTTCGCCAAGCGCTGCCTTGAAGTTGCAGGCCGTTATGGCTGCGGCAAGCCGATGGTCGATAAAGGCGTCGTGTGGAACATTGGCAAAGTGTTCAACAAGGACGACCAGGTCTTTGAATTCAACCTTCTGCCCGAAGAAGGTCACGAATACCCCGCCTTCATCAACATGCAGCAGCCCTATTACGAAAGCTTCCAGCTGGATCGCTTTGAAGAGCTGCAAAAGGACGGGGCGCCGATCGAGATCCGCGGCAAGAACCGCGTGGATTCGGTCGAAGAACATGACGGTTATGTCACCGTGAACATCATGACGCCCGACGGCCCTTATCAGATCGAAGCTGAATGGCTGGTCGGCTGTGACGGGGCCTCGTCTCCACTGCGCACCATGCTGGATCTGGACTTTACCGGGAAGGTTTTCCAGGACAGCTTCCTGATCGCCGACATCAAGATGAAGAACGACGACTTCCCGACCGAGCGTTGGTTCTGGTTTGAACCGACCCACGGTGGCGGCGCGTCGACCCTTCTGCATAAACAGCCCGATGATGTCTGGCGCGTTGACTTCCAGATCGGCTGGGACGTCGACCGTAAGGAAGAGATGAAAGAGGAAAACATCCGTCGTCGTCTGGACGCCTTCCTTGGTGAAGGTGTGGAATATGACATGGTCTGGTCCTCGATCTACACCTTCCAGTGCAAGCGCATGGACAGCTTCCGCCACGGTCGCATCTTCTTTGCAGGTGACGCCGCACACCAAGTGTCGCCCTTTGGCGCACGCGGTGCGAACTCGGGCATGCAGGACGTCGACAACCTGGGTTGGAAACTGGGCATGGTCATGCGCGGTGAAGCGCCTGAAAGCCTGCTGGACAGCTATGATTTTGAACGGGTGCACGGTGCGGACGAGAACATCATGAACTCGACCCGCTCGACCGATTTCATCACTCCGAAATCGGAGATGAGCCGTGTCCTGCGCGATGCCGTTCTGGACCTGTCGGAAAAGCACGAGTTTGCACGACCGATGGTGAACTCGGGCCGTTTGTCGGTGCCCTGCACCTATGATGGCTCGCCTCTGAACTCGGCCGATGCGCTAGACGGCCCCGCCCGTTCGCGTCCCGGTTCAGTTTGCCCCGATGCGCCGCTGGGGGATGAGTTCCTTCTGTCCAAGCTGGGCGACAAGTTCATTCTGCTGACCATCGACGCCGACGCCCCCGATGTGATCGAGGAAGCTGGCATTCAGGTCGAACGTTTGGCCCTGTCGACTGCAGACGACAAGACCGGTGCCCTGCGTGAACGCTATCTGGGTGACAACGAAAAAGCCGTCTATCTGATCCGTCCAGATCAGCACGTCGCGGCCCGTCGCCCCAGCTATGATGAAAACCAGATCCGCGCCGCGATCCGTCGCGCCATCGGTAAGGAGTAAGCCCCATGACTGATCTGATCCTGACCCCGAACATCGACGGTGTGGATGATTTCTATGCCGAGCTTTTGGCCGCGCATGAAGGTCTGAGCAAAGAAGACAGCGACGCGCTGAACGCCCGCCTTGTGCTGGTTCTGGCCAACCATGTTGGTGATCGCGAAGCGTTGAGCCAAGCGCTGAAAGCCGCCGAGAAATAAGGCTGTTCCTACAGTCTTGCGAAACGAAAAAGGGCCCGCGCTGATCAGCGCGGGCCCTTTCGTTTGGTTATTCAGCCGCCGCTAGGCTGGGGTCAGCCGTTGTGCGCAGGTAAGGCAGCTTGATGTCGATCTCGCCAAACTTTTCCTTCGCCGCATCATCGGTCAGCGACAGGGCAACGATGACGTCCTGACCCTTGACCCAGTTTGCCGGGGTGGCGATGGGTGTGTTGAACGTGGCTTGCAGGCCGTCCAGCGCGCGCAGCACCTCGGCGAAGTTGCGACCCACCGACATGGGATAGGTCATGATCAACTGAACCTTTTTGTCGGGCGAGATGATGAAGACCGAGCGCACGGATGCACTGTCGGCTGCGGTACGGCCATCGGGAAGATAGGCCTCGGCGGGCAGCATATCGAACAGCTTGGACACGGCCAGATCTTCGTCCGCGATGATTGGGAAGCCGGCCTTTGCACCCGAGAAGCCTTCGATGTCGGCTTTCCACGATACGTGCTCTTGCGCGCTGTCGACCGACAGGCCGATCACCTTGGTGCCGCGTTTGGCCCATTCATCGGCAAGCTGTGCAACAGCGCCGAATTCGGTCGTGCAAACGGGGGTATAGTCCTTCGGGTGCGAGAAAAGGATGGCCCAGCTGTCACCAATCCAGTCATGGAAGCTGATTGTGCCTTGATCTGTTTCTGCCGTGAAATTTGGCACGATGTCGTTAATGCGCAGTCCCATGAGGGGCTCTCCTTTTGGATGACAATTCGTTTCATGGTGTAGCTAAGTATTCGGCGAAGATTTGAAAGTAAGGTGCGTCAATTTATCAGGTCTTGCGCTTTGTAAAATAATTTGATCAAATTATGATTCCACGGGTTGCGCTACCAGCCCCACGGTGCCACAGTGCCCGCAAACCCGTCCAAGGAGTCAGGAATATGATCGAGAAACGCGACTTTTACATCAATGGCAAATGGGTCGCCCCAGCTGCCGCCAACGATTGCAATGTGATTGACCCCTCGACCGAAGAGGTCTGCGCGGTCATCTCGCTTGGTGATCAGGCCGACACCGACGCCGCCGTTGCGGCCGCCAAGGAAGCTTTCAAGACCTGGGGCTTTTCGTCCAAGGCCGAGCGTCTGGAACTGATCGAGAGCATTCTCGAGATCTACAACCGCCGCGCCGAAGACTTGGCCCAGGCGATGAGCATTGAAATGGGCGCACCGATTGATCTGTCGCGCAGCTCGCAAGTGGGTGCTGGCAGCTGGCACATCAAGAATTTCATCCGCGCCTTCAAAGATTTCGAGTTCGAGAAGACGCTGGGCAAACACGCCCCGAATGACCGTCTTCTGTACGAACCCGTGGGTGTGACCGCGCTGATCACGCCTTGGAACTGGCCGATGAACCAAGTGACGCTGAAGGTTGTGGCTGCGGCTGCGGCTGGCTGCACCATGGTTCTGAAGCCGTCCGAGGTCGCACCGCTGTCGTCGATCGTTTGGTCCGAAATCATGGACGAAGCCGGCACCCCGGCCGGCGTCTACAACATGGTGAATGGTGATGGCGTGGGCGTTGGCAGCCAGCTGACCTCGCATCCCGACGTGGACATGGTCAGCTTCACCGGCTCGACCCGTGCGGGCATCGCGATCTCGAAAGCGGCCGCCGACACGATCAAGCGCGTGGCGCTGGAACTGGGCGGCAAGGGTGCCAACATCCTGTTTGAAGATGCGGACGAGAAAGCTGTGAAGCGTGGCGTGCTGCACATGATGCAGAACACCGGCCAAAGCTGTAACGCGCCCTCGCGTATGCTGGTCCAAAGCTCGATCTATGATCGCGTGGTGGAAGAAGCTGCCGAAGTGGCTGGCAAAGTGCAGGTTGGCCCCGCATCCGAGGAAGGCCGCCACGTTGGTCCCGTTGTGAACGAGCTTCAGTGGAACAAGATCCAAGATCTGATCCAGAAGGGCGTCGACGAAGGCGCACGCCTTGTCGCGGGTGGAACCGGGCGCCCTGACGGCCTGAATAAAGGCTATTACGTGAAGCCCACTGTCTTTGCCGACGTAACCAATGACATGACCATCGGTCGCGAAGAAATCTTCGGCCCGGTCCTGTCGATCATGAAGTTCGACACCGAAGAAGAGGCCGTCGAGATCGCCAATGACACCGTCTATGGTCTGACCAACTATATCCAGACTCAGGACGGCGCGCGCGCCAACCGCGTGGCCCGCCAGATGCGTTCGGGTATGGTCGAGATGAACGGCACCTCGCGCGCTGCAGGCTCGCCCTTTGGTGGCTATAAGCAGTCCGGCAACGGGCGCGAAGGCGGCATTCTGGGGATCGAGGACTTCCTTGAGGTCAAAGCCGTTTCGGGCTGGTCGAACGACTGATCCGAACCACAGACTGAACACATGCACCCCCGGCCTGTCCGGGGGTGTTTTTTTGCCATTTTGGTTTGATTTCAATCATGGCTCGCACCGCCGCCACGTGGCTGTTACATCATTGGTATGAACACGAAACTCGTGATGTAACGCAGGAAGGGGCATATGACCGATACGCTTGGAAAGCTATTCGGCTATTTGGGCGGCACCGCCCGCGACCTCGCCCCGATCCTTTTGATCGTGGGCTTCTTCCAGCTTGTTGTGTTGCAGCAACCCATCGACAATCTGGGACAGTTCGCGCTGGGCTTTCTGTTTGTCCTACTGGGCCTGACGGTGTTTATCCGAGGCCTCGATATGGCGCTGTTTCCTCTGGGCGAGGCGCTGGCGAACGCGCTGGCCTTGCGTGGCTCACTTCCCTTGCTTGTCCTGTTTGCCTTTAGCCTTGGCTTTGGCACCACCGTTGCCGAACCCGCCTTGATCGCCGTCGGGGCCGAGGCCGCGACCGTGATGTCCGAGGCCGGTGTGATCGGCCAAAGTGAGGCCGAGATGAACTTCATGGCGACCGCCCTGCGTTATACCGTGGCCGCGTCCGTCGGCGCGTCCTTGGTGTTGGGCGTCTTCCGCATCCTGATGGGCTGGCCGATCCAATGGCTGATCATTGGCGGCTACATCATGGTGGTCGCCCTGACCCCCATCGCCCCGCGCGAGATCATCGGCATCGCCTATGACAGCGGGGGTGTCACGACCTCGACCATCACGGTACCTCTAGTGACGGCGCTGGGCGTTGGTCTGGCCTCGGTCATCAAGGGGCGGAACCCGATGATTGACGGGTTCGGACTGATCGCCTTTGCATCCCTGATGCCGATCATCTTCGTGCTTCTGTTCGGATTGGTGGTGGCGACATGATCACGATCCTGACCGACCTTCTGTGGACCTTCCTCAGCGTTGTGCGCGACGTGCTGCCGATCGCGGCGGTGCTGCTGCTGTTCCAGCTTGTGATCCTGCGCAAACCCATTCCCCACCCGAAAAAGGTGGCCGTGGGCATGTTCTATGTGCTGTTGGGCCTTGCGCTGTTCCTGTCGGGACTGGAAATTGCCCTGTTCCCTCTGGGCCGCGAGATGGCCGCCCAGCTGACCGATCCCGCCTTCCTGGGGATCGAGCCCGGCGCGGCGGTCGAATGGCTGGATTACTACTGGGTCTATATCTTCGCCTTCGCCATCGGCTTTGCGACCACCATCGCCGAGCCGTCCCTGATCGCCGTCGCCTTGAAGGCGCAGGAAGCATCGGGGGGCGGGGTGAAGGCCAATGGGCTGCGCATCGCCGTGGCCTTTGGGGTGGCGATCAGCCTTGCGGTGGGGACGTTCCGCATCGTGACGGGCACGCCGCTCTATCAATACATGATCGTGGGCTATGTGATCGTCGTGATCCAGACGCTTATGGCGCCGCGCATGATCATTCCGCTGGCCTATGACAGCGGCGGGGTGACGACCTCGACCGTAACTGTGCCTTTGGTGGCGGCCCTTGGGTTGGGCCTTGCCAGCACCGTGCCGGGGCGCAGCCCCCTTCTGGACGGGTTTGGCCTGATCGCTCTGGCCAGCCTATTTCCCATGATTACCGTGATGGGCTATGCCCAAATCAGCAACTGGCTGTCGCGCCGAAGGGCCGACAAAGACAGCCAAGGAGAGAACCATGAAGTTTAAACTGATCATTGTGATGACACAGGATGAACTGACGGACACCGCCATCGAGGCCGCCCGCGAAAAGGGCGCAACCGGGTGTACCGTCATCACCTCGGCGCGAGGCGAAGGGTTGACCCCTGCCAAGACGTTTCTTGGCCTGACCGTGGACGGGCAGCGGGACGTGATCCTGTTTCTGGTCGAGGAACACCACAGCCGCCTGATTCTGGAAGGGATCGGCGCGGCCTGTCGATTTGATGAAGACCCCGGAACCGGGGTAGCATTCCAGTTGGACATTGAAGACGCCATTGGGCTGTCCGGTCAGATTGCCACGATCCAGCAGGAAATCAGCAAGGAGGACTTGTGATGGAAGACAACACGATGAAAGTGCGCGACGTGATGCAGGGTCAGATCTATATGATCAGTGGTCTTGCGACGGTGCGCGAAGCTGTCAGCGAAATGAAAGCCAAGGGCGTGACGGCGCTGGTGATCGAACGCCGTCACGAGGATGACGAATACGGCATCATCTCGATCGACATGATCGCCGAGCGGGCGATTGCGATGAACAAGTCTCTGGACCGCATGAATGTCTACGAGGTGATGGACAAGCCCGCCCTGACGGTGGCCGATCACATGGCGGTCAAATACGCGGTGCGTCTTTTGTCACGGCTGGATCACCGCCGCGCATTGGTGATCGAAGACGGCACCGCCTGCGGGCTGGTCACGTTGCGTGACATGGTGCTGAGCTATGCCGCCGAGCCTCAGGGATAGGACATTCGGCCTTCCGGGGATCCTAGGGTCCTGAGATACCCCAGAAACGAAAATGGCCGACGTATTCGCCGGCCATTTCTATATTCCATCTAAGCTGTATCGGCTTAGTTCGCGTTCATGCGGTCGTTATGCTCGCGCAGGGTGTCCGAGATGATGGCGTACCATTCACCCGATTCACGCATCTCGTTCAGACCTTTGTTCATCATTGCGACGTACTGGCGGCCAAACGGGTTGGTGCGGTGTACAAGGAATGCAAGCGACGACAGGGTGGAAACGAAGGGGTTTTCAACCAGATCGTTCTGGGTCAGGCCCATTTCGCTCATCGTGTCAGCGGCAAGCTGAACTTCGAACGACGCGGCGTCGGCGGTGCCGTTCAACACAGCATCCAGACATTCACGTGCGGTTTTGGGGCGAAGTACAGTCACGTTCGAAACGTTGATGCCTTGTTCCTCAAGGTCGATCATGCTCCAGCCATCCATACGGCAGACCGTTGCACCTTCGAATTCCGCGAAGGTGGTCGCGTTGACATACGAGCTTTCCGGCAGGGTGTAGAAGCCACGAACCGTGTCATAGACGGGGACAGTCGCGTAGAACTGCGTGCAGCGCGTGGTTGTCTCTTCCGACCACTCGTACGAGCGGTTGGTACAGTCAGGCATGGTCCATGCAATGGATACGTCGAACGCGCCAAGCGGCAGCAGCGTGCTGAGGTGTGCACCCCAGTCATCCACAAAGCTGACCGAGTAGTCGCGCGAGTTGCCAGCACGGTGAAGGCTGGTGGTGGCAATACGGGTCATGAAACCACCGCCATTCAGCGATTCGTCGGTGAAGGGCGCCCAGCCGTTGCCGGTAACCAGGCGGATGGGGGGCTCATAGGCGTTCGAACGACGGGTGGATTCAAAGCGGCTTTCTTCGGCTGCGATCACTTCCTGTGCGGAACGTCCGTCGGGCAGGCTGCCATCCTCACACGGAAGGGCCAGCACAAGACCCGGGTCAAGGTCGTTGGGGTTGGTCACGATGTTACGGTTCGCGTTGAAGATCGGCTGATAGTTCGAGGTGCCATAAGCCGTGATTGCGATCGTCGCCAGCGTGTCGCCGTCAGATACGGTATAGTTGGTACAGGCCTGCTGAGCGCTTGCCATACCAGCTGACAAAGCGACGGTGGCGGTCGTCGCGATTGCGAGCTTCTTCGCAGTTTGTTTAAACATTTCCTATCCTCCAGGTAGTCTTATCGGCCTGGAACGGCCTTAACTGTTGTCCATTTGGTGGCGCAGAGCGGTGGACACGATGTCCCGCCATTCGCCGGATTGTTGCATAATTTCCAGACCCCGATTCAGGATCTCAAGTACAGCTTCCCCATCGGGGTTGTTCACATGGGTCATCACGTTCAGACCCTTGATTGCCGCAAGGTTGGGGTTTTCGATAATCTCGTCCTGATAGCCAAGGCGGCTGATGGCCTCGACGGCAAGGTGCGCTTCGATCGCGACAATATCGACGGTGCCGTTGGCAACGGCATCGAAGCAGGCATCGGGATCGATGGGACGGACCAAAGTGATGGCCGGTTCGTACAGGCCAACGGCGTCCATATGTGTCAGCGACCAGCCTTCAGGACGGCAGAATGTGGCCCCGGCAAAGTCTGCGTGACTCATCGCGACTTCATAGCCCGATCCGTTCTTTGCAAAGTAAGTGTCGACTACCTCGTAGAACGGGTTCGAGAAGTTATAGGTTTCGCAGCGGGCGCGGTCATTCTCTGACAAGGCCTCGGCTTCTTCGCAATTGGGGCGTGACCAAGGGAACGTTCCGTCGAAGGCCAGCGTGGGCATCAACAGATCCAGATGCGAATTCCAGTCGTTCACGAACTGGATCTTATAGGCCTGTTCGGGGGCGGCGCGCAGAAATGCGGTTTCCACCAGCTTGGTATAGAGGCCGCGATTGGGCAGATCTTCGTCGGTGAAGGGGGCGTAGTTGCCGCCTGTGATCAGCAGGATCTGACGTTCATCCACCGCTGACGTGCCCGGTTGTGCGGCCTTGCGGATCAACGCGGCCCCTTCGGCGCGGGCGGCTTCGATGGCAACAGCTGCTTGAGCATTTGCGGCGGCCACGGCCTCGGCGCTGGCTTTCTGGGCTTCAGTGATGGCAGCGATGGCGCGGGCCTCGGCTTCGGCGATCAGACCGGCGGACATTTCACGGGCCATTTTTTCGGCCTCGGTGGTTGCTGCAGAGGTTTGACCGGCAGACGTGTCGCGGCAGGGGATCTCTAGGGTCATGCCCAAGCGAATGATGTTGGGGTCTTTCCCGATGGCGTCTTTGTTCGCGTTATAAATCAGCCGGAAATCCGTACTGCCGAATGCGCGCAAGGCAATCTCGCGTAGGCTATCGCCGCGTTCGACCACGTATTTCGAGCAAGCCTCTTGAGCGAAGGCGGAACCAGTCATTGCAGTCAGTGCCAGACCGGATGCGAAGAAGAGGTTTCTCATGTTTCCTGTGGGTCCTCAGTTAGAAGCGTGGTTTTAGATATTCAGGGGTTTGATCACGGCGATCGTGATGTTGTCCTGATCAGGATGAGCTTTGGCCCGCAAGGCCTGCACAAGGGCAACGGCAAGGTCGCGGGCGGGATGGTCTTTGTGGGCGTTGGCAAGGGCTTGGATCTGGTCATTGTCCAGATACTGAAGGCCGTCACTGGCCGCCAAAATCACATCGCCCTTGGCCAGCTCGACCGCCGCTTCTGGGCAGTCCAGCTTGGGCACAGGTGCGCCCATGATCACCGAGGTCAGCTGATTGCGGTCGGGATGGGTGCGGGCCTCTTCCTCGGAGAGGGTTCCATCGGAGACCTGCGCATCGATCATCGGGGCCATGGAGTGGTCCTCGTTGATCTGCATCATGAAGCCACTGCGGCACAGATAAAGCGGCGAGTCACCGACCGATACCCAGTTCAACAGCTTCCCGCGCAACAGAACACCCAACAGGGTCGACCCCATTCGAAGCTCGGATCCGTTCTCTTCGAGATACGCCGCGACGGCATCATTGGTGCGCAGTGCGACCTGAGTCAGGCGTTCAGTGACCTGTTCATCGCTGCACCCACCGTCTTCCAGAAGACCATCAAGTTCCGTCTGCCACGTGGCTTTTACCAGCCCCGAGGCGACGTCCCCGGCATCATGTCCACCCATGCCGTCTGCCACGACGACATATCCTGCATCCAGAGCATCGAAGAAGCGCGCTGCAATAGCGTCTTCCTGCGCGTCCCGCTTGCCCTGATCAGCCACAAGGGCGATGTCATATGCAGGATTGGCCAACATGCTTAGCGGTCCTGCCAGTCAAAGCTGTCGTCGCAGAACGCCACAAACCGCAAGGTGGTATCGCTGATGCGGATCATATCGCCGTTGGACAGGGGAACAGTGCTAAGTACCGGGCCACCATTCAGGCGTACCAAGTTGGCTTTGCCGCCGTGACCCAAATAACAGTTCCGATCTTCGGAGTTGTAAGCCACTACCGCGTGTCCGGCGCGCGAAATGCCGTTGTCGCCAAAGTCCAGCTGAACCGCTTGATCATCGTTGCGGCCAATCTGAGCCAATCCCTCGATCAGCGAGAAGCTGGTGCCACGACCCGGTCCATCTGTGATGACCAGCCACCCCACGGGGAAGATATTTTGGTCTGCCACCTGTTTGGAAACCGGAGCGGCCTCCATGCTGTCTTGCACATGTGCGTCAGGACGCTCAAAGCCTAGGAACGTAGTTTTCACACGCTCGCTGCGGTCGGCTTTGGGGGCAGGGGCGGCCACTGGCGCAGGTTCAGGCGCGGCTTCTGCCACCTTCTCGACCTGCGGGACCTCGACAACTTCCGGCGCTTCCGTCAGCGCGATGTCTGGGGTCTTCCCAGGCAGATCTTCGGCCAGAATTGTATTCAAAATCGCATCGGCGGCCTCATCCTCTGCCGAGAGGGCTTCCTCTTCAACAGGAAGCTCTTCGACTTCGAGCGGCGCGATTTCTTCGACGCGGATTTCTTCGACTTGAACGTCTTCTACAACCAGCTCTTCCGCGGGTTCTTCAATCTCGGGTTCCGCTTCAGTGGTCTGATTGCCACCGGCCAGAACTTGACGAAGGGCGTTTAGGTCCGCAATCGGTTCTTCCGCGGCCTCGTCGCGCTCTTCCTCGTGAGATTGGTCCTTATTCGCGTGTTTAGCGCTACCTTCAAGCAGCCGGCTTAGCGGGCTTTTGTATTTGAACATGGCAACTTCACCTTTCACTCTCTTCGCCAAGACGATGGCCTTGGTTCATGACGTATCATTCCAGCCGGGCAGAACGCCCTGACAGAGTTTGATGTGGATACTCGGTAACTTGCTAATTTCTGCGGCGGATCCAACTTCCGCCCGAGCCACTTTGGCCCACAGAGAACACTATCTGGCAGTCAGTTCGATGGTTGGTGTCAGGATCCCCCTGCAAGCTGCATGGTGACCTGAACCTCGCCGCCTTCGCGCAAGGCGGTCAGGCGTGCTTGGGACACGCCGTCAGCAACAAGGGTTTCAAGAATACGATCAAGGTCCTCGGGCGCGCCGATGGATTGGCCGGTTGTTGTCTCAGTCAACAGGATGTCGCCTGGACGCAGCCCCTCGGCATAGTCAGCCGGGACACGTGTGACGCGAACAGCCCAATTGCCATTGTCGGCATTGCTGGCGGTCAGGCTGACGCCGTTCTCAAGTCCGAAGGTCCGCACTGCGGGCAAGGCCAGCAGACCGTTCAACGGGCGGGCGCTGCTGTTCGGGCGATACCGCGCGGCGGCGCGGATATACCCATCCGGGTCGACCTTCACATTATCCAGAATGCGCGCTGCGAAGCTGCTGTTGTCGGTGACGGGGTTGCCATTGATCGTATAGATCACGGCCCCACGGGCGACCCAATCGCCAATGATCGACGTGTCTTGGTTGGGATCGACACGGGTGATCGCAACGGCACTGCCCGTAGACAGGCGGCGCGTGCTGGTGACGAAGGGAATCTCGACGTCCCAGTGGCCGAAAGCGATTTGCTGTTTCAGCAGATCTTCAGCCGCGACGGGAGCAGGTGCCGGCACTGTTTCCACAGGTGCAGGCGTTGCGTCAACCACTGCGATCGGTGCCGCGGTGTCTTCCACTGCGACGGGCGCGGCTTCAACAACGGGTTCGGGTTCAGCAACGGGTTCGGCTTCCGGTTCGGGCGCGGATACAGCTGCGACCGGTGCCGGGGTGACCGCGGCCACTTGGACGGCCTCACCACCTTCGGGCGCGTCCGAACCGCTAAGGGCAAAGTATCCACCAGCCCCAAGCACCAGAAGCGCAATCACGCCAGCAATGGCCTTGCCGCCTCCGCCAGAGCTGCTTTTGACAACCGTGACAGAAGGGTCGTCTTTCGGCGCGGATTGCGTAAGCCCTTCCGACTGAGCGGTCGTTGCAACGTCATCGTCGCTGGACAGAAGCGCGGTAACGATCGCCTCGGCATTCTCGGAATCAGCCTTGGGCTCATCCGGGCGTTCGAGCGCCACAATGACCGAGCTGGGGCGATAGCCGAATTCCTCGAATACAACGGCGGGGCCACGGAACATGCGCAGCCATTCCAGCGCCGATTGAGGGCGGTTTACGATGTGTACTTCCATCGCCATGTCCAACGCCTTGAGGAAACCGTTGGGGTATCCTTCGAACCGGCCGGAAAGCGGGACATAGGGGTCCGCGCTACCTGCATTGAACGCATCCAAACGTGACTTGCCATCGACAGGGCGTTCGCCGCTGATGGCGTGATACAGCGTGGCCGCCAGTACATACAGATCGCTGGTCGCATCCTGATCCGCACCGCGTGCGTAAAACTCGTGAGGCGAATAACCGTCCTTGATCACCCGCAGCGTCAACAGAGCAGCCGAGCGATTCGCCGCCCGCTCTCGTGCTGCGCCAAAGTCGATCAGTACCGGTTGACCGTTTTCGTCGATCAGGATGTTGTCGGGCGAGATGTCGCGGTGGAGCATCCCGTTGTCATGGATGAACGACACCGCCGACAGCATCTTTTCGGTGACCTTCACGATGAAGTCCGGTGTCACCGTATTGCGTTCATCCTGAACGTAATCCAGCAGGTCGCCGCCGTTGATCAGATCCATCGCGATATAGGCGGTCTGGTTGTCTTCAAACACCTGATGCACATTCACGATGTTCGGATGTACCAGACGTGCGTGATTCCGGGCTTCCTGAATGAACAGCCCGATAATTGATCTTAGATCTTCTTCATATGCAGGATCTGATGCCTCGACCTGGCTGCCGACACGACGGCACAGGGCGCCTGGGAAGCACTCTTTGATAACGACTTCCCGCTCCAGGCTGTCGCGCGCCAGGTAGGTGATGCCAAAACCACCATTGTTCAGGAAACGAAGGATCTCGTATTGGTCGCGCAGCAGCTTTTCGCCGGGCTGCAACGCTGCAATCTGGGGGTTTTCTACTTCCTGCCCCGATGCATGATTCTGGCTCATTTGGTCTTACCTGCGTCTCTCGTTTTGGCAGAGGGAGTTCCCAACCGGTGGCGCAATTCAGCAAGGTAAATTCAACCATCGATGCCTCCGAAGTTAGACTTAGGAATTGAGACCAAACTGTGGCGGCCACATGGCTTCGCTATGACTCGAGGGGACAAAATAACCGATATAACTTCTTTGTTGCTGAAACGAAGAAGATACATTGATCACGGGTCCGATGACGGTCGCGGAATCCACATAAATCGAAGCCGCTTGCCAAGGTTTTATGGCGTGGCGGATAAGGTGATTCTGCTTGTAGTTGTTGCGCTACTGCAGGCAAGCCGCCGACTGCAGCGTTTACCGATCCGACGACTGCGTTCCCGCCCAAGACAGATTGTCACTGAGCTGGGTCAGTACATTCAAAACAGTCTTGGTTGCTTGTGGAGTGTCTTCGTACTGCATCAGTGTCAGCAGGTCCGAGGCATTCTCGAACTCACCCACGATCCAATCAGCTGATGAATCAATGTTGCGGCCCGGCTCCAGTTTTTCGGTAAACTCTTCGACCAGTTCCTGACACCGGCTCAGCAGCTCTGCAGGCTCAAGGTCCGGCGTTTCGCGCAGCTCAAAGAGCAATGCACGCATCGCAGCTTTCCAATCGTCAAGAACAGGGTTCTCTAGATCGGCTTCATCGGTGTTGAGTTCTGGTTCGGAAGCAGGAGCGTCGGCTGCCTCTGCCTCTGCCTCTGCCTCTGCTTCGGCTGCCGCCGCTGCCACTGCCGCTGCTGCTGCTTTCAAATCGGACTCGGCAGGCTCCTCGGCCATTCCCAGAGCTTCCAGTGCAGGGGTCAGTGTCGTCGCAAGATCCTTCTTGGCTTTCTCAAGGTCCCGCGATTTGCGATTGGCTGCCAAACCCAATACCCGGCGCGCCAGATCTTCGCCGCCACAAGAGGACCAGAGTTCGAAATCCGGTTCGGGCTCTTGCGCCATCGCCTCTACGGCGACAGGCGTGCCAATGGGAACAACGGCTTGAAACATGCCGTCGCTGTCGCGTTCCAGATGGGGCACCAGTCGTGGCAGGGATTCCCGCACCACCGGTAGGTCCGTATGGGTCACCGCAAGCAAGCTGTTTTCCTGAAGCTCTTGGGCAACATGCGACCACAGGAACCGTTCGGTTTCACGCCAAGCGTTGGTGCCGTTGGTGCACCAGATCGCGCAATCGACGAACTTCAACAGTTCTAGAGTCTGCTTATAGCTTTCATCCAGCGCGCCTGCGCCGGGAAGATCGAACAACACCAATTCCTGCAGTGCTTCCGAAGGCAATCCAACCGAGATGAAATCAGGCTCTTGCGCGGCTGCTTTTTCCAGGTCGATCCCTGCAAAGCTTTCAGAAGTCTTGTTCCACCAGCCAGCCGTGGTCTCGGGGTCAGCGGCGTATTTCACGATCACCAAGGGAAGTTTCAGGTGCTGCGGACCCGTGGGCAGGATGTCGACACCTGCCAGCATATTCGCCAGACTGGACTTGCCCGCTCCGAATTCGCCGGCGAAGCCGATGGTTACGGCACTGGTCAGTTGGTCGATATGACCCCGAGCCGTTGCCCGCATGGATTCCAACGGGGCTGAGCTTGGTGCAGCCTCGGTTTTCGAGAGAAACGTTTTCAGTTGCCCAAGAACTGAGTCTGTTTCTGGAAAGTTGATCACGTTACCGCCTCGAGTCGCTGTTCAGGTTCGATACCCTCTTCGAACAACTCTTCCAACTCAATTGCAAGCCTCTTGGCATTTTCCAGTGCTGCATGCGCATCGGGCCTCGATGCGGGTTGGGCTTTGTCCAGCTCTTCGAACCGGGTCGCAAGAACCGCCAAGTGATGCTCCATAACCGTGTTCAGCCGCCCTGTCAGGTCAGACTGGAACTGATCAACCAGATCGGTCGCAATGGATTGGAACTCGCGCGTGATCATCTGTTCGGCGCGCGTGACGACGGATTGCTGTTTCAGCAGACGGGCCAACCAAGAGACACGCAGCTCGACCGTGATGCCACGGGTCAGGATGCCGGTGTCGGGGCGATACCAACGAAGCGCGCTGGCATCCACGTTCAACGGATTGTCCGCGTCACCCACACCACGTTCCGCCAGTGCCGCGTTCGACTGCATGTCCAATGCATATAGCTCGTTCAGCATTTTTTGGCGTTGGGCATGGGCAGAATCCAGCAACCGGTCGCGCATGATCTGGCGCAGATCGCTGAAGTCCAATTCCGTATTGCTCCCGGTGGACAGCAGCGGGGATACGCCATCGCGCCCTTGCACGACGTTCGAGACCATCGACTGGGCGATGTCATCAAGTTCCTGTCGTAGCGTGGCCATGTTCTGCCCGGAATCTTCGGTCAGGCGTTCTCGGGTTTCGTTCACAAGCTGGCTCAGCTGCGCACGCGTTTTATCTTCGGTCTGTGCGAAATGGGTTTCCGCGGTATCGTCATCCACGATTTTCAGATGGACGCGGCGGCGTTCCAGTTCGCTTGCGGCGAAGTTGCGCAGATGCTGAGCCGCAATGTGAATGCGTTCGCTGCGTGGGCCGTCCGACATTTCTCGGACCACGTGGCTGCGCAGATCCGGCAGGCCAGACGCAATCATTGCTGCCAACCGCAGCGCACTTTCGGCGGCCCCTTCCTTTTGCGTTCTCTTCAGCTGCTCGATCCCCTCAAGGAACCGCTGCATCTTCTGAGGATGTGCCTTCAACCAAGCCAGTATCTGGTCGTGGTCAATGCCGGTTGCGTCCCCGGTCAAAGCATAATGCGCCCATTGCGCGCTTCCCATGATCACCGTCATTTGGGCGCTGTCCAGCGCATGCTCAAGCCCGGCACGCACATCGGCATGGACGCTGGCGGCATCTTCGACACCACGGTTCAGTTCGTCCACCCGGTTCACAAAGACCACCATCTGCCCAAGCTCAAGCGCCTGCATCAAGCGAAACAGCTTCAGATCGGCCTGAGACAGCGCTTGGTGGGCGGATAGAACCACGACGAAGAAGTCAGAGTTGCGCAGGTACTGGTGCGAGATCTCTTCCCGGATGAGCAGCGGATCGTTGATGCCCGGCGTGTCCGTAACCGTAATTGGGAAGGGGAAATGACCTTGCCTGAAGAAGACCTCGGCTTTGCGGGTCAGATCACTGTAGTAAGGCGCGGATACGGTATCCGTCTGCGCGGGCTGATCATCAGGGTCGGCGCCTGCGCTGACATAGCGGGCCAGATCTTCTTGCGTCAGTTCTTCCAGATCATGTGAAGTGCCCAGCAAATTCTCATAGCGTGCACCAAGTCGCGCCTTTGCGCGGGTTTTCATCGCCTCGATCTGTTCTTCGATGATCTGCCGCTTATAGTTATCTTCCCCATCAGGAAGCAGGTCGCGGATTTCGTCCCCCTCGGACAAAAGCGCCTGCCATTGGTCGTTGTCGAAGAAGTGGAAAACGCCACCGCTGGTGCGGTTGGATGGGTGCCCGAAATGCATATCGGTCACAACCGTGGTCCAAGGGTTTACATCGGAGGGAAGGAAGTTAGCTTGCCCCGTGAAACCATTGATCAGGCGCGACTTGCCCGCCTTGATCTGGCCAACAAAGGCGACGCCGGGTTTCAGAGCTTTCAAGTCGGTTGAGATGCGCGAAATGAACGGCTGCGCTTCATCGCTGGCCGTCTGTTCCATTTGCTCGGCTATCCGAATTAATTCCTGTCGGCGAACCTCATCCATAATCTGACTTCCAACTCGTTATAAAAATTAAATTACTGACCTGGCATCCAACGTGAACGCCAAGTTGTTACTGTATTCAGCTTAAATTTTCGTGCGCCGTCAATGATTTCCATAATTGTACGACCGAACCCAACCTACGCGTGTGGTGAGCGGCCATTGCTGTCGCATTAGTGTCGCGGCAGATGGTCAAGCTTGGCATATCCTGACCCTGAGATCGCAAGATTATCAGCTGAGGACCCACGTCCTGTTGATCGCTGTCGGCGTCCCACGCCGACAAGTCGTCCATCAGCTGCTGCACGGCATCAATGTTCTGCGTCAAAACCCCGTCAGGACCGGCAACCGTGGCGTCTGCATGATTAACCAAAATCCGTTGATCGCTGGCCTTCTTCGAGTTTGCGTAAAACTGTGCGGCGATGCCGTCGCCAATATCGTCATTGGCGGCTGGTTCTTCTGCTGGCGGGATTGCTGCCGGGGCCTGAACGGCAGGTGTGTCGTCGGCAGGCTCGGCCTCGACCGAAACTGGTGGCTCGGTTTGAGCAGGGGTCGGGGTCACAGGTTCGAGCGCGTAGATGGCGGCTTCGATCTTGGATATCTGCAAGCCCGTCGCGGCGATGTCGTCTTCGTTCTCGGGCGGGGTGCTGAAGATCTGGATGCCCGAGCCAGAGCAAACCATGTTCAGCATCTGGGCCACATGCTCGGCGGTGGTGTCGCGAAGGTTTGCTGGCTCCCCATCCATCATCGCTTCTGTCATGTCGGCCACACGGCCATTGTTGACGGTCAAGGTTACAGCGTCGTCCTGATCATTGGTGAACAGAATGATGCGGGGCAGGACCGTCGCACGCAACGTGCCGAGAGCCGCCTTGCTGCGGGCTTCGACCGTGGTTTGTGCCAAGTAAATGCTCTGATCGCGTCGAGGTCTTGCGTCCTCTACGATGCGTTCGAGCTGATCAAGGATATCTGATTGGATCACAGCCATCTCCTGCCTAAACCGCAGCCGAAATCATGTTCATGTTCGCTGCGGATTTGGCCAGCGCCAGCCCGACATTTGCGTGATCATCCGAGACAAAGCAGACCACATGATCCGGCTGGTCCGGTCGTCTGACAAGCAGATACAGGCGTTTGCCCGAGTAGATCGCGATCTCTCCGAAACCGGCGTCCTGTGCGTTGCCGCCATCTGCCAACAACTGTTCAATGGCGTGCACACCGCGTCCCAGAATTAGGTTGGCGATCGATGTCGACATGGCTTCAAGTGCGGCGATGCTTTCGGCATCGCGCCCCTGAATGCCCAGAAGAAACCCAGTTTGCATATCGAGATAGCCCGCCGCCACGCAGTTCGGAACGGTCTGCATGCCAGCAGAAAGTGCATCGTCCAGCGATAGGGTTGCATCAGCCAAAGTGTTGGTTTGCATCATGTATACTACAGCACGTGCCAGACAGTGTCGCTGTCAGTTGCCGTGTCGCTTAGGGATTGCAGAGCGCCTTCGGACTGTTGCGCATGGTGATCACGTGCACGGTCGTCGAAAAGCTTCAGGAATTTATCAAACTCATCGTGCAACGCAGCGGGATCGTCGATGTCTCCAAGGGTCGACAGGTGTTCGGCCCAAGCTTCGGATGCGCTTAGCGGTTTGGAATCCAGCAAGCTATAGACCGGCTGGTTCGAGGCCAAGCTGATCGGCTCGGCCGCAAGCGGTTGGTCGGCGTCATCGGCATTCACCGCATCGCTTTGACCACGGTCAGAGACCAGCTCAGCCACAGACGAGACCAGATGACTGGCATCCTCGTCTTCAACGTCTTGAGTCGGCTCCGGGGTTTCGTCGGCAGCCAGATCGCTCTGGGCTTCTACGTGTTCTTCCTCGATCTGGGCCGCTTCGATCTCGTCCCATTCGGAAGAGGTGTCGGCGTCAGTATCACCCTGCAATTCGGAGGCCTTGTCTACCAGAACAAGTGCTTCTGGCATTTCGTCATCCGCATCCGCGTCGGGTTCTTCCGAAACATGGAAGACGGATTTCAGGTCTTGCATGTCCTGTTCTTTGTGGGCGTCACTTTGCACCCGAGCGCGCAACATTTCCGCTTCGTCCGCATCGATGCGCTGACGGGTCTCGGACACATCGCTTGCCCGAACGCCGCGACGAGGTCGGGCAGGGCGAATGCTTACAACATTGCCAGCACCCCCAGCCGTCGGTTCAGTTCCGGCGTCGTCTGAGAGGGACATGACGGGCGGGCTCCAGATGCGGGTTGAGGTCTCTTCCCCCAACTGAAGCGCATCGGTGCCTGTTTCCGCGCTTGTGCCGTCTTTTTGGTACCGTGCCAGCATATCTGCGCGCGCTGACATGATATCGGCGGTGATGGTCAGGAAGTTATCCACCAGCTTGCCGCCGCCGCTTCCAGCCCAAAGGTCTGAATGTTCTTCGCTGTCGCGCGCAAGGATCGCGTCGCGGGCAGAAATCATGATCGTACGGCGGAACATCTCGCCCGCCTCGCGGTTGATCCGGCGCAGAACTTTAGCCTGATCCGTTTCGTTCAGCGCATCTGCACGCGTCACCAGCAGAAGCGAGTTCTGCCGCAGACGTTTCGGCAACGATGCCCACGTAGCGCGCTCAGTTTCGCGCCAGGCTTGCGTCGAGTGAGTACACCACAAAACGCCGTTGGCCTGACCCACCGCGCGTTGCCACACGTCGGACGAGATCTTCGGGTCTGAAATGCCGGGCGTGTCGATCAGGTCCACGGCTTCAAGGATGTCCGCCTCCAGATAGACCCGCACGAAATGCGCGCCCTGTACACCGACCTCACCAATCTTGCTCAGTTCAATCGTTTCGCGGCTGCCGTCCAGATTCTGAACATAGGAAGGCTTGTTGCCCCAAGAGAACCAGATCGGAGGCAGTTGCGTTGCCGTGACCTGTGTGGGCAATGTTTCCTTTTTCAAAAGGAAGTTCAGAAGCGTCGACTTGCCTGCGCTGAATTCACCCATCAGGGCGAAGACCGGTTTACGGTGCGACCAGCGCTTCAGGCGCTTCCATTGTTCTGCTGTAACGATGCGGGGGGGAATGGATACTGTCATACTTTTCAGGCCGCCTCGGTGCCAAGGTCTTTCAGGATATCACCCAAAAGCTCGTCCGGGGTTTTCGCAGGTTGAATGCCAGCCGCCTTCAAGGCTTCCTCGTCCAATTGCGCCTGTGCCGACTGCGAAATTCCCAGAAGTGTTTCTTGTTGCTCGATCATAAATTCTGCCAGCATGGCGCGGACATTCTCCAACACCGCCGCGATCTGGTTTTCCTCGATATCTTTGGTGATCGAGCTGGCTTCGGATGCCACCAACCGTGTGTAATCGGCAGCGTACGAGGCCACGCCCTTGCGTCGTTGCCACCAACGGCGCCACCACGTGCTTTGCAGGTCCAGCGCAATGGTGCGGCCAATGGCAAGGGGGGGCGGAACGTTGGGAACGATTGGCGGTTCGATAGCAAATTCGCCCAGATGCTGCCCCAGCAGTTTGCGATACACAGACTCGACGTCATGGGCAGCGGATTCGTACAGCGCGCCCACTTCCTTGCGCATTGCGCGGGCAAAATTGAAATAGGCTGATTTCTGAAGCGCGCGGAACCCGGCGGGGTCGTATTGCCACGTGCCGTCTTCGCCATTCTTCTCAAGATGCTCGATCAGTGATGCGGTGGCGCGTTTGATGAAGTTCTCTTCCGTGCGGGCCAGTCGCTGCATCACCGTATCGCGCAGTTTGGCTGTCAGCTCGGCCGCGCGAATCTCATAGTCGGAGGCCACAGTACGGATGGCTTCTTCTGGCGTCTTGCCGTCCAGATCGTAAACCATCGTGCCTGTGTCGGTCAGCGTCTTTGCAACTGATGTTGCGCGGATCTGGCTGGCCATGTTGCGGGCGCGGTTGCGCACTTTGTTGCACAGGCGCGCGCCTGCGCCTTCTGCGATCCGTTCGTTGATGGACAGCAGCAGATCCGGCAAACCCGACAGGGCCCAGATATGGTCGAGCGACACACTATCGCTGTCGAACCCAGCCGCTGCATAGAGTTTGTTCAAGGACGACGCCGCGTGGTCAGTCAGCAGGTCTGAATTTCCGGTCAGGGCGGCTTCGGCCCAGATGGCGCTGCCGAAGATGACGCCGGCATCGGCGTTGATGCTGCTTTGCTTCAGCATTTCGTTCACGCGGTCGCGGATCTCGGGTACTTCTCGTACTGGGTCGTGAAGTTCGTCAATGCGGTTGATGAACAGGATAATCTGGCGGTTTTCAAACTGCGAAATCATGCGCATCAGCGCCAGGTCCATCGTGGTCAGGGCTTGGCTGGCCGCCATCACCACCACACAGACTTCGGATCCACGCAGGCTGCGCAGGGTGATCTGCTCGCGCACCATGAACGTGTCGTTCACGCCCGGTGTGTCGCTCAGATTGATCGCCATCGGATACTGCGGGATGTCCAGATACAGCTCGGCTGTTTTGGTCACATCCGCGAAGCGCCCGCTTTCGGCGCTGATGTCCGGATCGTCCTCATCCCCCATGCAGACATAGCGCTGAACAAGGTCATCGTCGAAATAGTCATACGAGTGGCTTTGACCCATGATCAGGTCGAAATGCTTGCCCAAACGTTCCTCGGAACGGGCTTTCATGTCTTCAACCTGACGACGGATGTCGTCCATTTCATCATCCGCTCCGGCGCGATGGGCCAGTTCACCCAGACGCCCGCCACCGGCCGTCAGGTTCTGCCATTCATCATGATCGAAGAAGGTAAATTTTGCTTTGGTGTCACCCGGCGTGCGCGTGTTCACATGCAGGGTCGTTGCAACCGAGGTCCACGGGTTCACATCCGACGGCAACAGCCCCGGGCGCCCTGCCATGATATTCACAAGCGAGGATTTACCCGCCTTTACCTGACCAACAAAGGTCACATTTGCGGTGAATTCGTCCATCCGCGACTTCAGCTTGGCCAGCCGTGCCGAACTGCGCGCATCCGCAATAGCCGTCAGCTGGTCAATGGTCGCGTTTAACCCGCCAAACGCTTCGTTTAGCGGGTCCAAGGCCTCATTCCCTGTGGCCAGTAGATGTATGTTTCGCGTCATGTTTAACCCTCGGTACCGTTTAAAACATTCCTCAGACCAGTTTCCGTTTGCAGTTGTCCTGCGGGCAGAGCTGAAGGTGCGTCGATCAGCTCTACAAGATCAATGACATCCATGACCAGCTTCATTTCGGGCAAATCCTGCCGGATAGGTCCGTCTGGAATGTCCGCAAAGACACGAATGGTCTGAAACCGTTGACCGCTTTCAAGTTTGGCGATCTGCTCGCCTTTCGGAAAGCCATCCGACTTGTTGGCAGGAAGTGCCATCTTGGGATTGGCCAA
This sequence comes from Aliiroseovarius pelagivivens, assembly GCF_900302485.1. Classification (NCBI taxonomy): domain Bacteria; kingdom Pseudomonadati; phylum Pseudomonadota; class Alphaproteobacteria; order Rhodobacterales; family Paracoccaceae; genus Aliiroseovarius; species Aliiroseovarius pelagivivens. The sequence continues at coordinate 720,550 of NZ_OMOI01000002.1, forward strand.
CATGTAATGGTCCCCTTGCAAGGTCACCAGCGACACACCAAAGCCGACCTGTGGGTACTCCGCGCTTAGATACTGCAACCTATCGCTGAGCCCTCGGCGCATGACGAAAGCTGCATTGGTCTGAATATCAACAACATTAGACGTAGCGTGCACGGTGTAGTCCTCGGTTTTTGGTAGAGTTGGTAACCAGGCAGACCTCGTAAACGGGAGGTCGAGAACTCTTTAATATACGTCTTATCGAGTGTGGCCCAGAACGGGGCGTAAATGAGACGCAATTAAGGGTTGTTTATGCCTCAAATGGGGCGCAATTATGACGTCAGGAAAATGCTTACATTTCCACCGTTAAGGGAGTTTGCGAGAGTTGGATGGGGCTAAAAACAGCCGCGCATGGTGTCTCAGCAGGTCTAAATTTGAAGGAATCACAACCAATTAAGGCAAAATCAGAAGTAGATTTGCCCCTTACCAACGATTCGCATGTGCGTGACACCGAGCATTGGCATGGCGGAAACGGGTTTGACCGCCAAGCAGGACCCATGGCCTTGGCTGTTTTGGCCTGAAATATGACGGGTGGACAGGCGTCAAAAACAGCAATCCGAGGCGCTGGCGGCGCTGTCACAGCGGGTGTGATTGGCTGTGCGAATGGATGTGATCATTAACAACCCTGCGGTGAAAAAATTACCATCGTTTGATTTGTGACAAATTAGGTTTCCGTTTCGTCAGCTAGGTAACCAGAGAATCCATCACACGAGGCTATCAAATGACCAAGTTGTATCCCGCACTGGCAGCGCTGCTTCTCTTCCCCGGATTGGCAAGTGCAGAAGGTGATCCTGCCAAGGGCGAGAAGATGTACAATCGCTGTTCGGCCTGTCACGCCATCATCAACCCAGAAGGCGAGGTGCTGGTCAAAGGTGGCATCACCGGACCGAACCTGTATGGCGTGGTCGGACGTTTGGCCGGCACAGAAAACGATTATCGCTATGGAAGCGAGCGGCTTCCGGTTGGGATGTTCACAGACGACATGATCCGCGCGGGTGATGAAGGTCTGGTCTGGACCATCGAAAACCTGATCGAATACACGAAAGACCCCATCGGGTTCATCCGTACCTTTTTGGACGATCCCAAAGCGCGTCCGAACATGGGTGTGAAGCTGCGCAAGGGTGCCGACGATATCGTCGCCTATGTCGCGACCTTCTCGGAGTAACATCAGGGCGGGGCGGCGCTTCGCTTGTTGTGCGCAAAAAACAAAAGGCCCCGAGAGGGGCCTTTGTCATTGGTCGGGCTGAGAGGATTCGAACCTCCGACCCCCTGCTCCCGAAGCAGGTGCGCTACCAGGCTGCGCTACAGCCCGACCGTGGCGGGTGAATTATACCCCGTTGGGCTGATTTGCAAGCGCCTTTTCCTGACGGAAAGCGCTTTCACAGCTTCTTGTGGACCCCGGCCGATTGCGCCAGACTGAACACGAGCAAAAAGGGGTGAGCCCTTGCAGGTTTATTACGCCATCGGTGGTGTGGGAATGTTTCTGGTCGGGATGGAAATTCTGACCAATGCACTGCGTGATGCGGCGGGATCTAATCTGCGACGTTTGCTTGGGCGGTTTACCACGACCCCGTTGCGCGGGGTGCTGACCGGGGCTTTGGGCACAGCAGTCATCCAGTCCTCAAGCGCGACAACCGTGCTGACCGTGGGTTTCGTCGGGGCTGGGCTTCTGACGATGGTGCAGGCGCTGGGCATCATTTACGGCGCCAATATCGGCACGACGGCGACCGGCTGGTTGGTGTCTTTGGTCGGGTTCAAGCTTGATCTGGATATCGCCGCAATGGCGCTGCTTTTGCCCGCCAGCCTGCTGGATCTTCTTGGCAAGGGCATGTGGAAGCGGATCGGGCGCGGCTTTGCGGGGCTTTGCCTGCTGATCATCGGGCTTGAGATGATGCAGACCGGGCTTGGGGGGTTTAAGGACACGGTGACGCCCGAAATCCTGCCTGGCAGCGGGATCGGAGGGCTGTTGTTCTTGGTCGGCATCGGGCTTGTCATGACCATCGTCATGCAATCCTCCAGCGCCGCGATGGCCTTGGCCTTGGTCCTTTTGCAGGGTGGCGCGATCGAGTTGGTGCAGGCCGCTGCCCTTGTGATCGGAATGAATATCGGGACGACCTTCACGGCCATTCTGGCGTCAGTCGGGGGATCGCTGCCGATGCGGCAAACCGCGATTGCCAACCTGATCTTTAATTGCGTGACCGCCGGGTTCGCCTTTCCCTTGCTTTTACTTGTCATCCCGATGCTTAGCGGGTTGGCGCAAAGCTTTGACGACCTCACGGCGCTTTTGGTGTTCCACACTGGGTTCAACTTGATCGGCGCGGCGGCCTTCCTGCCCGTGACGTCCAAATTTGCGGCGATGGTTGCGCGGTTGGTGCCTGAGAAAGAAGAAGGCAAGTTGATCTCGTTGGATCGCAGCCTGTTGAAGGACACGGACGCGGCGCTGGTTGCAGCGCAGGGCGCATGTGAAAAGATCGCCAACCGGCTGTTTGGCGCATTGGGTCAGGCGATGAACACCCCTCCGGACTATCGCGGAATCTCGGCCCTTGCGCCATTTCAGGGCGCGCTCGAAGATCTGTCTGAATTCTTGTCACACATCCATCCGGAACGGGACAATCGCGTCGAAGAGGAAACCTATTCCGCGCTATTGCACCAGACCGACCACATGTCGCGCCTAATCAACCGGGCCAGCAAGACCACACACGTAAACGAGCTGTTAGAAGACCATGTTCTGCGCCGCCCAACCTTGGCGCTTGGCGCCACCTTGCGGCGGTTTGCCGAAGCCGAATTCAGTTCGCGTGAGGCAGCACGTCTGTCCCGACTTCACGACATCATCAAGCATCGCAAGAACAAGCATCGCCGCGGGCTTTTGCTGGGCGAGCATGCGGGGATCTATGATCTTCAGGAAGTGTTTGCGCATACGGATGCGATGCGCTGGCTAGACCGAAGCCTTCATCACGCCGAGCGTGTCGCCCATTATCAGGCCATCGCGCAGCGGGGGTTCCCCTCGGCCCCGATTGAGGCCGAAGGGAAAGATACTTAGAGGCTGGCGTCCAGCGCGGCGATGACTGCATCGCCCATTTCGCTGGTCGACACCGGCTTCACGCCTTCTTCGTTCAGCAGGTCGCCGGTGCGTACACCATCGGCCAGAACTTTCTCGACTGCGGTTTCCAGACGTGTCGCTTCTTCGCCCATGTCAAAGCTGTAACGCAGCGCCATCGCGAAGCTGAGGATACAAGCACAGGGGTTAGCTTTGCCTTGGCCCATGATATCCGGGGCCGAGCCGTGGACGGGTTCGTACATGGCTTTCGGGCGGCCGTTCTCCATCGGTGCACCAAGGCTGGCCGAGGGCAGCATGCCCAGCGAACCGGTCAGCATCGCGGCGCAATCCGACAGGATGTCGCCGAACAGGTTGTCGGTGTAGATCACGTCAAACTGCTTGGGTGCGCGGACCAGCTGCATGGCACCGTTGTCGGCATACATGTGGCTCAGCTCGACCTCGGGATAATCTTTCGACACTTCGGTCACCACGTCACGCCACAGGATACCCGATTCCATCACGTTGGCTTTTTCCATCGAGCAGAGCTTCTTGTCCCGCTTCATGGCCAGCTCGAATGCAGCACGCGCGCCGCGTTCGATCTCGGCTTCGGTGTAACGCTGGGTGTTTACGCCCACACGCTGGCCGTCGACTTCCGAGATGCCGCGCGGCTCGCCGAAGTATACGCCCGAGGTCAGCTCGCGTACGATCATGATGTCCAGACCCGATACAAGGTCCTTTTTCAGGGACGAGAAATCGGCCAGCGCGTCAAAGCACTGCGCGGGGCGCAGGTTGGCGAACAGGTCCATCTCTTTGCGCAGACGCAGAAGGCCACGCTCGGGCTTCACCGAGAAGTCCAGATCGTCATAGGCCGGGCCACCCACGGCACCCAGCAGAACGGCGTCAACTTCTTGCGCCTTCGCCATGGTTTCGTCGGCCAGCGGCACGCCATGTTTGTCATAGGCGGCACCACCCACCAGATCCTCGCTGACGTCGAAGGTCGCGCCGCGTTTCGCGCCGATCCAGTCGATCACTTTGCGTACTTCGGCCATCACTTCCTGACCAATGCCATCACCGGGCAGAATAAGCAGAGAGGGGTTCGTCATGGGGGCATTCCTTGCACTGAATTCGTCGCAGACGGGCCTAGCCTGCCCGGCACTCAGGGTCAAGAAAACAACGGCTCAAAACGCAATATCGACCCAGACAAGCCGGTGACGGGACGCGGTTTCGACCGTTTGCGCAAACGGATCATCAGGTAGGGGCCAGACCACGCCGCTGCCCTCTACACGCAGGCGCGTATCGGGCAAGACATAGCTGACCCGCAAGTTGCCGGGCTTCTGATCTGGCCAGTCCGCGGTATCAAACGCCGGGTCTGCCCTATGATCTGCATCTGCGGCGGCTGCACCCCCGGCGCTTTGCGGGCGTGGGTCTTGCAGCTGCGGGTGGGTTAGAAGGGTGTTGATTGCTTCGTGTCGGCCATCCCCGTCCATCGCATCCAGATTGGCGTTTCCGGCAATCACCACGGGGGCGTCCGGCGTCGGGAAGAGCAGGGCGCCGTCCAGATACTTGGCCCAGAACGTCACCTCGTCGTGGTTGCGTCGTCCGTTGCGGTCTTCGGGGCCGTCGAAGACGGGTGTGTTGGCGTGGAATGTCAGCAAGTGGAACGCGGGGCCGCTTTGTGGTTCCAGCGTGATGTCCCAATGCGCCACGCTGCTGAGGCGCTGGATCGACAGAGCCTCGGGCGTGGGAAAAGGGATCTCATCCGGGCCGGGCAGAAGTGCGCTGGGCAGGTCTTTCCATAGAAGATCCGAGAAACTGCGTACCTCGCCAATCGGCACACGCGACAGCACCGCCATCCCGCCTTCGCCGGCATAGCGCCCAAAGCTTTGCGCGTCTTCTGGTTCGGCCAAGCGTCCGTCGCCATCCAGATCAAACCCGGTGTCGACCCCGGTGTTCGGCGCGGCGGTGAAATTGTAGGGCATCTCGTGGCCGACCTGCGCAAGATACGCTTGAAATGCCGCCAACGCGTGACCCTCAAGGTCATGGTCAAATCCCTGAAGCGCCAGAACATCCGGTTTTGCATGGGCAATTACCTGCGCCAATGCAGCGATCTGCGGGTCTTCTTTCAGGATGTCCCGCAGCAACAGTCCGGGCCCCTTTTTGCGAATATCTGTGTGATAGGTCGCAATGCGCAACGTCTCGGCCAAAGCTGTGCAGGGAACAAGCGCCAGACATAGCGCCAGAAGGGGTCGTATCATGCGGTTACAGGTTGTCCATTGCGGGCCGGAGCCCCGTTCCGCTTGCGATCATCGCTGATCATGACAGCAACCCGTTGCATGGCGATCCCGCGCATGAATAGGCTGGCGGGCAGGAAGGCCCAAGCGGTGACGGTCCAGATGATTGTCTGGGTTTCAATCACTTCGAATGAGTCAAATAGGGCCGCTGTTTCGACGACAATCATCGGTGTCAGGAAAGGCAGCAAGAACCCAAGAGCAATGTTCCAGCGCGCGTCCCGTTTCAGGCGGCGTACGATGTCGCCATTGCGGGCGGGGCTGAACGTGGGCAGGTTGACCCACAGGTTGAAGCTTTCTTGCCGATAAAAAGGCCAGTTGGTCAGGCGCAACGCGATCAAAAACACCGCGATGGAGAGAAGTGAGATCAGATAGCTCATCCCGGCAAAGGCGCGCAGCTGTACCAGATCCGCGAACGGGGCATCCGCCGGTAGGATCGACACCACCGCGTGAACGGGGCTGTATGGAAAATCAATGGCCTGCCCGATCAGGATACCGATCGAGGTCAAAAACTCGACCGTGATCGAGGGATCTACCTGCGAACGGGCGATGATTGACAGGCTTAGGACCGATGCAAACAGCGACAGAAACCTGATACGGTTGAAGGGGCGGGCGTCCCGAAACTCGACAATGCTGGGGTAGGTGGACGCATATTCGAACGTGGTCAAAGCGGCCGCTGCCAAGGCAAGAATTGCCACAACCTGACCGCCCTCGGCGCTGACTCCTGGAACCAGGACCGAAGGTGTTGCGATTAACATCACCATTAGACCAGCGCGCACAATGGCGCCAATCAGTCGTCTTACCATGCCTCTTCCTCCGCAATACGGACGGTGCGATTCATGCCGCATCCTTGTTCCGCGCTTGCCCCTCGCTAGGGTCAAACCAGGGTGGTTGGGAATAGACTGCGCAGGAAAAGGGGGTGCTGCAAGGCTAGGAGCGATATTCGCGGTAAGATTGCCCCAAAAACGCCACAAATGATGCCGGAATGCACCAAATTGACACCAAAAAGGGGTCGACCATGATAGTCGACCCCTTCCTGTGGTTGTATTTTAAAAGTCAGACCCAGGGACGAGCCGCTGCTGCCTTGGCTTCAAAAGCGTCGATTGACGCTTTCTTTGCCATCGTCAGGCCGATGTCATCAAGACCTTCCAGCAGGCAGTGTTTCTTGAACGCATCGACTTCGAAAGCAATGGTTTCACCGTCCGAAGTGGTGATTTCCTGCGCTTCCAGATCCACGGTCATCCGGGCATTTGCACCCTTTTCCGCGTCCGCCATCAGCGTGTCGACTTGCTCTTGCGGCAGGACGATCGGCAGGATGCCGTTCTTGAAGCAGTTGTTGAAGAAGATGTCAGCGAACGAGGTCGAGACCACGCATTTGATGCCGAAATCTGCAATCGCCCAAGGAGCGTGCTCGCGCGACGAGCCACAGCCGAAGTTGTCACCGGCGATCAGGATCTGGGTGTCGCGGTATTGCGGCTTGTTCAGCACGAAATCTTCGATCTCGGTGCCGTCGCGGTTATAGCGCATCTCGTCAAACAGGTTCTTGCCGAAGCCTGTGCGTGCGATCGATTTCAGGAACACTTTCGGGATGATCATATCCGTGTCGATGTTCACCAGCGGCATAGGGGCCGCGATACCTTGGAGTTTTTCAAACTTTTCCATGTTGCGGTCCTCTTAGATCAGTTCACGAACGTCGGTCAGCCGACCGGTCAGCGCGGCAGCGGCGGCCATGGCGGGCGACACCAGGTGGGTTCGGCCTTTATAGCCCTGACGACCTTCGAAGTTGCGGTTCGAGGTCGAGGCACAGCGCTCGTTCTCGGACAGTTGGTCGGGGTTCATTGCCAGACACATCGAGCAGCCAGCCAGACGCCATTCAAAGCCAGCGTCCTTGAAGATGTCAGCCAGTCCTTCTTCTTCAGCCTGAGCGCGGACCAGACCCGAACCGGGTACGATCATGGCACGCATGCCGTCTTTGATCTTCTTGCCTTTCACGATCTCGGCCACAGCGCGCATGTCTTCGATGCGGCCGTTGGTGCAGGACCCGATGAATACGGTGTCGATCTCGATGTCGGTCAGTTTCTGACCCGGTGTCAGACCCATATAGTCAAGCGAGCGTGCAGCCGCGTCGACTTTGCCGCCTTCGAAATCAGACGGGCTGGGAACGACAGCCGAAATCGGCAGAACATCCTCGGGCGAGGTGCCCCAGGTCACAACCGGCTCGATCTCTTCGCCTTTCAGCGTGACGACTTTGTCGAAATGCGCGCCTTCGTCGGTGAAGAGCGTTTTCCAATAGTCCAAAGCCTGCTCGAACTGGCCACCTTTCGGGGCGTGCGGGCGGCCTTTAACGTATTCAAAGGTGGTTTCGTCCGGGGCGATCAGGCCAGCGCGGGCGCCGCCTTCGATGGCCATGTTACAGACGGTCATACGGCCTTCCATCGACAGATCGCGGATCGCTTCACCGCAGTATTCGATGACATAGCCGGTGCCGCCGCCGGTGCCGGTCTCGCCGATCACGGCCAGCGTGATGTCCTTGGCGGTCACGCCCGGCTTCAGCTTGCCGGTGATCTCGACCTTCATGTTCTTGGACTTTTTCTGGATCAGCGTTTGCGTCGCCAGAACGTGCTCAACTTCCGAGGTGCCGATGCCGTGGGCCAGTGCGCCGAACGCACCGTGGGTCGCGGTGTGGCTGTCGCCGCACACAACGGTCATGCCGGGCAGGGTCCAGCCCTGTTCCGGGCCAACGATGTGCACGATGCCCTGACGGACGTCCGAAACCGGATAGTAATGCACACCAAATTCCTTGGCGTTCTTGTCCAGTGCAGCCACCTGAATGCGGCTTTCCTCGGTCATCTGCGAGGGGTCTTCACGGCCAGCGGTGGTCGGAACGTTGTGGTCCGGCACGGCGATAGTCTTGTCCGGTGCGTGAACCTGACGGCCAGCCATGCGCAGGCCTTCGAACGCCTGCGGGCTGGTCACTTCGTGGACCAGATGGCGGTCGATATACAAAAGGCAGGTGCCGTCTTCAGCTTCGTGGGCTACGTGGGCATCCCAGATTTTATCATAGAGTGTCTTCGGGGCGGTCATATCGCTCTCCGTGGATATCGTGTGGATTGTGATTGGGTAGGGTGACAGGGATTGCTCGCCCGCGGAAACGGGCGACAAAGTCTTATAGGCAGGCAAGCACCGCGTTCTGGGCGCCGAAGAAGCGCCACGGCAAGAACGCGTGGTCATCCATGTCAAAAATCCGAGTCATGCTGGTCAGATAACCGTTCCCGCCCTTCAGGGCAAGGGGCGAGGCTCTGGACCTTCTATATGGGACCATGCCATGCTGCCAAAAAAGGAGGGGGAATGGAGCAGGATCCCGCAGCCGAAGTCAAACCGGACGTGTCCACAGAGCCGTCCGGACCGTCCCTGACCGAACAGCTTTGGTCGCTTTGGGAGGACGGTGGCGACTTTGTTGTCAGCCTTAGTCAGACATGGCGGCTGTATCAGGTTCTCATCATGCTGGGACTTGCGGCGACTGCGTTTATCATTTCTCGACTTCTGGTTCCAAAGATCGAAGCATGGCTGCGTACCCGCGAGGGGTGGTCCAAACGCAAGTTGCGCTTTGCCATTCATCTGCGCAATCGGATCGCGATGATGGCTTATATCGTGCTGTCATGGGGCACGGTGTCCGTGATGCGCGAAGTCACATGGCCCTCCCGCAGCTATCTGATCGCGCTCGTTGCTACGATGGTCACGGCGTGGCTGTTGGTGGGGCTTGCTGCCTTCGCGATCGAAAACCGCCCCCTGCGCCGCATGGCCACGTGGGGCATGTGGATTTATGTCACGCTCTATTTCCTTGGCATCACCGAAGAGACTGCGAGCGTTCTTGATAACCTCGCGCTCGAGGTCGGGGACTTCCGGATTTCACTTTGGACCATCCTGCGTGTCTTGGTGATCCTTGGCATCCTATTTGCATTGGCACGAATGCTCAGTCGAGGATCCGCCGCGCGTATTCAAGAGAACGAGGATATCTCGCCATCCATGAAGGTGTTGGCGGTGAAGTTCCTTCAGATGGGCCTGTATGGCGCAGCTTTCTTTATCGCGCTGAAGGCGGTCGGAGTGGACCTGACCGGATTGGCCTTCCTGTCTGGCGCCATTGGTCTGGGCCTTGGTTTTGGTCTGCAAAAGGTCGTGTCGAACCTTGTGTCAGGCGTGATCATCTTGCTGGACAAGTCAATCAAACCCGGAGACGTGATCAGCCTTGGCGACACATTCGGCTGGATCGAACAATTGGGCGCGCGCTATGTGTCCGTGGTGACGCGGGACGGGCGCGAATACCTTATCCCGAACGAAGACCTGATCACCGGACAGGTGGTGAACTGGTCGCATACCAACGCCTTCGTGCGCTTGGATATCTTTTTCGGTACCGCCTATGGCGATGATCCCCATCGAGTACGCAAAATCGCAATCGATGCCGCTCGCAGTGTCGACCGTGTGCTCAGCTTCCGCCCGCCCGTTTGCCATATCGTCGGATTTGGTGACAGCTCGGTCGACTATATCCTGCGCTTCTGGATCGATGATCCGTCTGGCGGGCTGACCAATATTCGCGGCAATGTCTATCTGGCGCTTTGGGATGCGTTCCACGAGCATGGCATCTCGATCCCATTCCCGCAGCGCGAGGTTCGGATGCTGGAAGATGCCGGCCCCAAAATCGACCCGTGACCTGTTTACATACCCTTCACGCTGGCTTGATAAACGGTGGATTGAGCTTATGTGCTGGCGGTGTTACGATTCTTACATGCCCAGCACCGGGGCGGAACGGTGTGTAATGTTAGGAGGACAATGTCCTGTCTTTGCAAACAGAGGCTGCATCAGGCGCAGCCGCAGGGGATCCCGAAATGACGGCTAACCCCGGAAATACCGCCAGCGAGCAGATGCTGGCCCTTGTCCTGAAGACCCTTGAAGAAGACAAAGCCGAAGACGTTGTGGTGATCAGCCTCAACGGCAAGTCGCAGATTGCCGACAACATGGTCGTGTGCTCTGGTCGTTCGACTCGTCAGGTATCTGCCATTTCTGAAAAGCTTGCAGATAAGCTGAAGCAGGAAATGGGCGTCTTCTCGAAGATTGAAGGGAAGGGTCAGGGCGACTGGGTGCTGATCGACGGGGGCGACGTGATCGTCCACGTGTTCCGCCCGGAAGTGCGTGAGTTCTATCAGCTTGAAAAGATGTGGATGGAACCCGGCGCGGCCGACGCCGCGACCTGATCAGGGGGCGATAGGATGCGCGTGCATGTCTGCGCGGTCGGACGGCTGCGCAAATCGCCCGAACTTGAGCTGATCACCGACTATTCCACCCGGTTCGACCGGACCGGGCGGGCGCTGGGCCTTGGTCCGCTCTCTCTCCATGAAGTCGAAGACAAGAAGGGCGGCGGCATGTCTGCTGAAGCGCCCTTGTTGGAACGTGCCATTCCCAAAGGTGCGCTGATCTGCACGATGGATGAGCGCGGCAAGGTCATGTCCTCGCCCGAGTTTGCCAACCTTTTGGGCCGTTGGCGTGATGAAGGTCGCGGAGATGTGGCCTTTGTCATTGGTGGTGCAGACGGGATCGATCCGTCCCTGCGCGCCAAGGCGGATGCCAGCCTGTCCTTTGGTAAAATGGTCTGGCCCCACATGCTTGTCCGCGTGATGTTGTCCGAACAGCTTTATCGCGCGGCGAGTATTCTGGCAGGAAGCCCGTATCACCGGGTCTAGAACCACGCCTCAACCGTTGCACACGCCCCCCTGACCCCATAGATAGAAGGCGAGCAGCCAGAGGACCCCGACATGACTATCCCGAAACCCGTTGTTTTGTGCATTCTGGATGGATGGGGTCTGCGCGAGGACACCGCCTATAACGCGCCAGCACTGGCAAACACGCCGAACTTTGAGCGGCTGATGGCGACCTGCCCCAACAATACACTGATCACCCACGGTCCCGATGTTGGCCTGCCAACCGGCCAGATGGGGAATTCCGAGGTCGGCCACACCAACATCGGTGCAGGCCGTGTGGTGGCGATGGATCTGGGTCAGATTGATCTGGCGATCGAGGATGGTAGCTTTTTCAAGAACAAGGCCCTTCTGGATTTTGCCGCCAAGGTCAAGGCCGCTGGCGGTACCGCCCATATCGCGGGTCTTGTCAGTCCCGGTGGAGTTCACAGCCACCAAAACCACCTTGTGGCCGCAGCAAAGGCACTGACCGATGCTGGGCTGACCGTGGCGATCCACGCGATCACCGATGGGCGCGACGTGGCCCCGCAATCCGCCCGCGAACAGCTGGCTGCGTTTCAGGCGGACCTGCCCGAAGGCGCGCGCATTGTGACCCTGTCTGGCCGTTACTTTGCAATGGACCGCGATAACCGGTGGGAGCGTGTCTCGCTTGCTTACAAGGCCATTGCGCAGGGCGACGGCAAGGTGTTCAGCTCGGTCGATGCGGCGATTTCTTCGGCCTATAACAACGAAACCACCGACGAGTTCATCCGCCCGGTGATCATCGACGAACATGCGGGTCTGCAAGATGGTGACGGGTTGTTCTTCATCAACTTCCGCGCCGACCGCACCCGCGAAATCCTGCGCGCCATTGGCGAGCCGGGCTTTGACGAATTTGCTGTGGGTGCGCGCCCAACCCTGTCGGCGCTTCTGGGCATGGTCGAGTATTCCGACGCCCATAACGCCTATATGACCACTTGTTTCCCCAAGCGTGACATCGTGAACACGCTGGCAGAATGGGTTGCCAAGCATGGCAAGACCCAGTTCCACACCGCCGAGACCGAGAAATATCCCCATGTCACCTTCTTCCTGAACGGTGGCAAGGAAGCCCCCGTCGAGGGCGAGACGCGCTATATGGCCGCCAGCCCCAAGGTTGCGACCTATGACCTGCAACCCGAGATGTCGGCGCCCGACGTGACTGAACATTTCGTGCAAGCGATCCATGACGGGTTTGACCTGATCGTCACCAACTTCGCCAATCCCGACATGGTCGGCCATACTGGTGACTTGGATGCGGCCATCGCGGCCTGCGAAGCTGTGGATCAAGGTCTGGGCAAGGTGATTGCAGCTTTGGAAGAGGTCGGCGGCGCGATGATCGTCACTGCGGATCACGGCAATTGCGAAACCATGTGGGATGACGCGACGAACGGCCCTCACACTGCCCACACCACCAACCTGGTTCCCGTGGTTTTGATGGGTGCGCCGGACGGGAGCTCTTTGGCACATGGGCGGTTGGCCGATCTGGCCCCCACGGTATTAGAGCTGATGGATCTTCCGAAACCTGCCGAGATGACCGGCGAAAGCCTGATCCGTCCGTGATCTTGCGCCACGCCCTCCAGCCCCTTCTGGCGGGCCTTGCCTTGGTCCTGGCGACCGGGCCTTTGTCTGCGCAATCCGACCCCACGCAAACAGCCCGGGCAGCAATGGGCCAGCTTGAGGCCGCAACACAAGCCCTGCAAGAGGCGCAGAAATCCGGCGACCGAATCGCGGCGCTGACGCAGACCGTGCAAGCCTACGAGGAAGGCCTGTCTTCCCTGCGCGACGGGTTGCGTCGGATCAACCTGCGTGAAGCCACTCTGCAAGCCGCCTTTAATGCGGAAAGTGATCGTCTGGGCCAGCTTCTTGGCGTGCTGCAAGCCATCGGAAAAGCACCCGAGCCCGCGCTTTTGGTCCATCCGTCCGGCCCATTGGGCACTGCGCGGTCAGGTATGATTCTGTCTGAAGTGACCCCCGCCCTGCAAGCTCAGGCCGAAGATCTGCGTCTCAGACTGGAAGAGCAGCGCACCCTGCGCGCGCTTCAGGAAAACGCCGTGGACACGTTGCAAGCGGGCTTGGCCGGCGTGCAGGAAGCACGGTTTGAGCTTAGCCTTGCTATCGCGCGCCGCACCCAATTGCCTCGTCGCTTTGTTGCGGACGAAGCGCGGATGAAAACCCTTGTGGAAAGTGCGGACACGCTGGCCAGCTTTGCCGAAGGTCTGATGTCGGACCCGAAAGCCAATGCCAGCGCCACGGCTCTGCCGGACTTCGCGTCCGTGCGTGGGCGCCTGGCCATGCCGGTTCTGGGCCGCGTACTGCGCGGATATGGCGAGCGTGATGCCGCGGGCATTCAGCGCCCCGGCCTGATTGTCGTGACGCGCCCCTTGTCCATTGTCACAACCCCGTGGCCCGCCACGATCCGCTATCTCGGCCCGCTTCTGGACTATGGAAACGTGGCCATTCTGGAACCCGGTGACGGCTATCTTTTGGTGCTAGCCGGGTTGGGTCAATTGTATGGAGACGTGGGCGAAGTGTTGGCCCAAGGCGCGCCCGTAGGTCTGATGGGCGGGGCCGATCCGGCTGTCAGCTCCGGCGATGATCAAGCGTTTTTGATCGCTGCGGAGGAAGGAACTGGCGCAGAACGCTCGGAAACGCTTTATATAGAGCTTAGAAAAGACGGAAAACCCGTGGATCCCACGAACTGGTTCGCGGCAGGCAAGGATTGATGGAATGAAGAAACTCGTAATGGCCGCGCTGGGCGGAACCTTGGCAGGCGTCATTCTGACCACGCAGATTGCCGGACCCTTGGTCGCGCAAGACGCCAGCGATAACGCGACGGTGTACGAGCAGCTTGACCTGTTTGGCGACATTTTCGAACGAATCCGCGCGCAATATGTCGAAGAGGTCGAACCCGGCGATCTGATCGAGGCCGCCATTGACGGCATGTTGTCCTCGCTCGATCCGCATTCCAGCTATCTGTCGCCCAAGGATGCCGCTGACATGCGCGTGCAGACCCGTGGGTCGTTCGGCGGGCTGGGCATCGAGGTGACGCAGGAAGAAGGCTTCGTGCGCGTTGTCTCGCCGATGGATGGTACACCTGCCGATGATGCGGGCATGGCCACTGGCGATTATATCACCCATGTGGATGGCGAAAGCCTGCTGGGTCTGACGCTGGACGAGGCTGTGAACAAGCTGCGCGGTCCGGTCGGCTCGGAAATCATTATTACGGTTGTGCGCGAAGGTGTGGACGAGCCCTTTGACGTCTCGATCATCCGCGACACGATCAAGCTGACCGCCGCCACCGCGCGCAGCGTGGGCAACACAGTTGTGCTGCGTGTCACCACCTTCAACGACCAGACCTATCCTAACATGGCCGACGGTCTGGCCCGCGAGGTTGAAGCCCTTGGTGGGTTCGAGAACGTGGACGGTGTGGTGCTGGATCTGCGCAACAACCCCGGCGGCCTGTTGTCTCAGGCCATCGCTGTATCCAACGCCTTCCTCAACAGCGGCGAAATCGTGTCGACCCGTGGCCGCAATCCGGAAGAAAGCGAGCGTGTGAACGCCCAAGCTGGCGATCTGGCCGAAGGAAAACCCATTGTGGTGCTGATCAACGGCGGCTCGGCCTCGGCGTCCGAGATTGTCGCAGGTGCCCTTCAGGATCACCGCCGCGCCATCGTCGTGGGCACGAAAAGCTTCGGCAAAGGCTCGGTCCAGACAGTAATGCCCGTTGCGTCCGAAGGTGCGATGCGCCTGACCACCGCGCGCTATTACACACCGTCGGGCCGCTCTATTCAGGCGCTGGGCGTCTCGCCCGATATCGTGGTGGAACAGCCCCCGCGTCAGCCGGAAAGCGAAGACGAAGATCAGGACAATGGCCGTCAGCGCAGCGAAGCCGATCTTCGCGGCAGTCTGAACAATGACAGCCTGTCCGATGACGAACGCCGTCAGATCGAGGAAGAACGCGAAGCCGCCGAAGAGGCCGCCAAGCTGCGCGACGATGACTTCCAGCTGTCCTACGCCGTCGATCTGATCAAGGGTCTTTCGACGATCAAGGCAGCCGAGTGATCTCTGTCGATTGAACAATAAGGGCCGCCCTCGGGTGGCCCTTTTCCTTTGGCGCTCTGCCGCCTAGTGTGACGGAAAAAGACGAGGCCCACATGACCCCCGAACAAATTTCCAAACTTCCCTATCGCCCTTGCGTGGGCATCATGATCCTGAACGCCGACGGCAAAGCCTTTGTCGGTCAGCGTCTGGATGCGCCCAAGCTGGGGACACAGACTGCCTGGCAGATGCCGCAGGGTGGGGTGGATGATGGCGAAGACCCCCGCGACGCCGCTCTGCGCGAGTTGTGGGAAGAAACCGGCATCACTTCGGACCTTGTGACGATCGAGGCCGAGCTGCCCGATTGGTTGCCCTATGACCTTCCCCATGACGTTGTGCCCAAGATTTGGAAAGGGCGCTATCGCGGCCAGAAGCAGCGCTGGTTCCTACTGCGCTTTCTCGGAGATGACGCGCAGGTGAATATCGAAACCGACCACCCTGAATTCAGCCGTTGGCAATGGATGGCCACAAACGAAGTCGTGGAAAATATCGTGCCGTTCAAACGCGAACTCTATGCCAAAGTGATGGAAGGATTTCAGGAGTATCTGTAATGCGCAATCTGTTTGCTGCCCTGTTTCTGGCGCTTCCCGGCCCGGCGCTCGCCCTGTCTTGCATGCCGTACAATGCCATCGCCGCCTTTCAAGACGCCGCCAAGTCGGACGATTCCTATGTGGTGGTCCACGGCACACTCAGCTTTGATGAAAGCAAGCTGCCCAAAGTGGATTGGCAAAACCAAGAGGACGTCAAACCGGACAATTTCCTGTCAGGACGGATCGACGGCCAAAGCCTGACCCGCGCCGGGTTCACCGCGCAGTTTGTGCATGACATTGACATCAATGTGCAGTGCGCTGGGCCGTGGTGCTCGGGGCTGACCAATGGGGCGAAGTATCTGGTCTATCTCAAGCGCGACGATGGCAACTATCTTCTGGAAACCAACCCCTGCGGCGGCTTTGCCTTCCAAGACCCCGACGCGGCCACCCTGTCGAAGGTTACAGCATGCCTTCAGGGCAAACGCTGCGACCCGGATTTGCCAAGAAGATAATTTATGATGCAAAAGATCATGCCTGCCATCAAGCGGGCGCTCTGCTCTGGTTTCTTGATTCTGGGCGCTCTGTTGACGACTGCCTCTGTGGCGCAAGCACGCTATTGCCCCATTCATGATCCGATCGCATTACTCCATGCCATTATCAACAGCCCAGCACATCAAAACACCGACGCCCCTGAGCGATTCATCGTGCATGGAAAGTTGAGCATAGATCCCGCACGCACCGTTGAAAGTAAAAACAGGGATGGGATCTACTATCTGAAGGGCTATCTGAACGGGAAAAGCCTGACCGAGGATGGTTACGTCAACAGGTTCGAGGCACCGGTCCTCATGAAATCATACTGCGATACAGTGTCGTGTGAATTCCTATCGGACGAGGTGCTGGTCTACATCTACCGCGTTCGTGGACGCTTCCATATCTTCAATGACTTTGCCTGCAACTTAGGCGTCTATCGAAAGCCGGATCAGGAAACTCTGGACGGAATGGTTTCGTGTTTGCGCGGGGAAGGATGCTCGGTGACAGATGACTGGTACGGCGTTGGTAACTGACCCACTCTGCGTTTTGACCGAAAGGACGCGACGCTTTCACCCTTCGCAATCGCGCGAAACTCTCTATAAGGGCGGCAAATCCATGCTGCCCGGAGAACTGCCATGTCCTTTGATCGTTCTATCAAGATCGCCCCGTCGATCCTGTCCGCTGATTTCGCCAACTTCGGCCAAGAAATCCAAGCCATTGAAGCGCAAGGTGCCGACTGGGTGCATGTGGATGTGATGGACGGCCATTTCGTGCCGAACCTGACCTTCGGTCCGCCCGCCGTGAAAGCTTTCCGTCCGCATGTGAAAACCTTCATGGACGTGCACCTGATGATCGCGCCGGTTGACCCCTATATCGAAGCCTATGCCGAGGCTGGCGCCGACATGATCGTCGCCCATTACGAGGCTGGCCCTCACCCCCACCGCACGCTTCAAGCCATCAAGGCGACAGGTGCCAAGGCAGGCATCAGCCTGAACCCCGGCACGCCCGCTTCGGTGATCGAGCACCTGCTGCCGCTTTGTGACATGGTGCTGGTGATGAGCGTAAACCCCGGCTTTGGCGGACAAAAGTTCATCCCGTCCTCGGTCGACAAGGTGCGTCAGGTACGCGAAATGATCGGTGATCGCGAGATTCACATTCAGGTGGATGGCGGCGTTGATCCCACCACCATCGGCCCGTTGGTCGAAGCCGGTGCTGACTGCTTCGTCGCAGGCTCGGCCGTGTTCAAAGGTGGCACGGTCGACACGCCCGAGGTCTATGGCGACAACATCCGCGCCCTGCGCACCGCTGCTGACGCCGTGCAAGGCTGACCTTATTTCCTTGCCGAAAATATCCCCGCCGGAGGCCTAGACTCTCCCGGCGGAAAGCGTTCTCTTTCTACTAGAACAACACATGCGAATGTGACAATCTATCCGGAACTGATTTCCGGAGGATCCCATGTTTCGTATCACCACCGCCATCCTGACCTGTCTCGCCCTGCCTGCACTTGCGGATGAGGATATTGCCGACCAGTACCCGGACTCTGTCCTTTACGAAAAACCGGTCGAGGTGATTCCGGATGTTTGGTCCGCAATTGGTGCCACCGCGCCTCCGACCTATGAAAACACTGGTCACAACAACAACCTTTCATTCATCGTGACAGGTGACGGTGTGATCGTGGTGAACGCGGGTGCGAACTACAAACTGGCCGAGGCGCTCCACACCGAGATCAAGGCAGTCACTGACCAGCCTGTGAAACTTGTGATCAATGAGAACGGTCAGGGCCACGCGATGCTGGGCAACAACTATTGGATCAGCCAAGGCGTCGAGGTTCTGGCCCACGTGGACGCCGCCCATGAGTTTGAAGAATACGCCGGTCAGCTTTTCGAAGGCATGAAGCGGTATGCGCAGGAGAACTGGGAAGGCACCGAGCCGATGGGCCCAACCCGCACGTTCGAGGAAAAAGAGGTCATCACGATGGGCGGTAAGACCATCGAGGTGCTGTACTCTGGCCTCGCTCACAGCCCGGGTGATATCCAAGTCTGGCTGCCCGAAGACGGTCTGATGATCGCCGGAGACATGGCGTTCCACAATCGCATCCCGCCCATTTTTGAAGACACCTGCACAAGCTGCTGGATCGAGACCTGGGAAACTGTCTTTGCGCCCATTGGCGCGACCTATGTGATCCCCGGTCACGGCTATCCAACCAACATGGCGCAGGTCGAAGAGCACACGATCGGTTATCTCAAGCATCTACGTGGTGAGGTCGGTAAACTTTTGGAAGATGGCGGCACGCTGGACGAGGCCTATTACGTCGACCAGTCCCCCTTCGCTCATCACGACACGTTTGAAGAGCTGGCCACGAAGAACGCGGGTCAGGTCTATGCCGAGATGGAGTTCGAATAACCCAAGCTGAACACGTGGCTCAGGCGTTCTGGAGCAGTCCGTCCAACAGCGCCCGTGTCGCGAACCCGTCGGGGATCAAGCCAACCTCGTTCTGATAGGCGCGCAGGGCTGTGCGGGTATTGGGTCCGGTGAACCCATCGGCCCCCTGCGTGTCAAATCCGACCTTGGTCAGGCGGGTCTGAAGCTCGGCCATCTGGCTGCGCGTCAGCGGGGTTAGATCCTCTGGGCAAGGGGTGATCTTAGCCCGCGATCCGGCCAGACGATCCGATAGATGCCCGACTGCGATGCCGTAAGCCTCGGCCCGGTTATAGGTCAGGATTACGTGAAAGTTGTGATTGACCACGAAGGCCGGACCGGTGGCGCCTGACGGACACAGAACCGATGCATCGCCATAGTCCGGTAGGGTGGTTTCATCCATGGTGCGCACGCCCATACCGTTCAATTCGGCAATCGGCAGGCGGTGTTCTGGACCCGTCAGGGTGAAATCAAACCCATCCGGCAATAGGACTTCGATCCCCCAAGGCTGGCTTTCATGCCAGTCGTGCCGGGCCAGATAGTTGGCAATGGACGCCAACCCGTCTGTCGGATCCTTAGACCAGATGTCACATTTCCCATCCTTGTCATGATCCACAGCAAAACTCAGGAAGCTCGAGGGCATGAACTGCCCATGCCCCATAGCGCCGGCCCAAGAGCCTTCCATCGTCGCGGCATCCGCGTGGCCCTGCTCTACGATCGACAGTGCGCTGGTCAGTTCGCTTTCAAAGAAGGCGGCGCGGTGCCCGTCATGCGCCAGATTGGCCAGAGCCGTCAGAACCGAATGCTCGCCACGGATCCTGCCATAGTCAGTCTCGACCCCCCAGATTGCCAGAATGACCTGAGGATCAACGTGATAGGTTTCGGCGATATCATTCAGGATCTGGCGCTGGTTTCGGAACGTGGCGCGTCCCTTGCTGACCCGCTCGACTGTGACAACGCGGTCAAGGTATTGAGAGATATTCAGGGCAAATTCGGATTGATTGGATTGTCGCTCGTGAATGCCGGGATCCAAAATCAGATATGGCATCGCATGTTGAAGGGTCTCTTGCGAGATCCCTGACTGCGTTGCCTCTGCGATGTAGCCGTCTAGCCACTGATCAAAGCTTTTCTTTGCGTCCCCAAGTGCTTCCGTCACGATTGACCTTGCCTCCCCATCCGGCGTTACCGCCGGGATCGTTTCACCTTCCTCTTAATTTTGGCTTTATGTTTGGCATTGGTCATGGGTTTTCTACGGCCAGATTTCCCCCCACTACGCGCCGAGCTGCGCGGCAGCTTGCGGCCTTCGACCTCAAGCATCTCTAACGCCAGCCCGCCTGTGGTGGGGATGGCCTCGGTCAGGCGCACGACAACGCGTTGACCCAAGCCAAGCGTGAAGTTCGACCGTTCGCCTGTTAGGGTCTGTTCATCGGCGTTGAAGCGGAAATACTCGTTGCCCAGCGTGCTTAGCGGCACCAGACCGTCTGCGCCGCTTTCATCCAGCTTCACAAACAACCCGAAGCGCGCGATGCCGGATACACGGCCGGTGAACTCGCCACCCACGCGTTCGGACAGATAGGCCGCCAGATAGCGGTCGGTCGTGTCACGTTCCGCCAGCATCGAGCGGCGTTCGGTTTCCGAGATGTGCTTCGCGGTCGCTTCCAGCGTTTCCACATCCTGCGGCGACAGCCCGTCATCACCCCAACCATGTCCGGACACCAGTGCGCGGTGCACGATCAGGTCGGAATAGCGCCGGATGGGTGATGTGAAATGCGCGTAGGATTTCAGCGACAACCCAAAATGCCCGAAGTTTTCCGGGAAGTAATAGGCCTGCGTCATCGACCGCAGGGTCGAGATGTTGATCAGTTCGTCAAATTCGCTGCCCTCGGCCTGCGCCAGCAGGTTGTTCAGGTGGCGGGTTTGTAGAACCTGCCCCTTGGCCAGCGTAAAGCCGGATGCCTGCGCAACCTCGCGCAGGGCCTCCAGCTTTTCGGGGCTTGGCTCTTCGTGGACACGGAACAGAAGCGGGCGCTTCAGGCGCATCAGCTCTTCCGCGGCCGAGACATTGGCGAGGATCATGAATTCTTCGATCAGCTTATGCGCATCAAACCGTTCAGCAAAATCGATCGAGGCGACTTTGCCATCCTCGTCCAGCACGATCTTGCGTTCGGGCAGGTCCAGATCCAGCGGTTGCCGCGCCTCGCGGCCCAGTCTGGCGGACCGATAGGCGGCATAAAGCGGCGCAATGACCTCGTCCATCAGGGGCGCGCATTTCTCGTTCGGCTGGCCATCCTGCGCGGCCTGAACCTCGGCATAGTTCAGCGAGGCGTGGGATTGCATCAGCCCACGAATGAAGCTGTGGCTTTTCTTGTTGCCCTGCGCGTCCAACACCATGCGGACCGCCAGACAGGCGCGCGGGACGCCTTCGTGCAGGCTGCACAGATCACCCGACAGGCGGTCGGGCAGCATCGGCACCACGCGGTCGGGGAAGTAGCTGGAGTTGCCACGCTTGCGTGCCTCGTTATCCAGTGCAGATCCGGGCGTCACGTAATGCGCCACGTCGGCAATCGCGACCCAGACCACATGACCACCGGGGTTTCCGGGGGTGTCATCGGCATGTGCATAGACCGCGTCATCGTGGTCGCGCGCATCGGATGGGTCGATGGTGATCAGCGGCAGGTGCCGCAGGTCTTCGCGGTTCTTTAGGCCCGCGGGTTTATGGGCGTCGGCTTCCACGATCACGCGGTCGGGGAAGGCGTCGGGGATGCCGTGCTGGTGAATGGCGATCAGGCTAACCGCCCTAGGCGCGGTCGGGTCGCCCAAACGGGCCACGACGCGCGCACGGGGCAGACCCATGCGGGACTTGGGGCCCGAGCGCTGTGCCTCGACCAGTTCACCGTCCTTGGCGCCGTCATCTGCGCCGGGCTCGACGCGCCATTCCTTGTCGGCACCTTTATCAATCGGCACAATCCGACCGCCTTCCGAGCCCTTGCGGAAGATGCCCAGAATGCGTTGTGGGTTGGTGCCAATGCGCCGGATCAGGCGGCCTTCATAGGCGTGGGCTTCGTCCTTCACCTCGGTCAGGCGGGCCAGAATGCGTTCGCCCTCTGCCAGTGCGGGGTCACCGTCTTTCGCCACCAGAAGTACGCGGGGTGCAGCGCCTTCGCCGGTCCATTCGGTCGGATAGGCAAACAGATCGCCATCCGCATCCGGGCCTTTGACGCTTAGAACAGAGACCGGGGGCAGCTTATCCGAGTCACGATAGGTCTTCTTGCGTTTCTGCAGATGGCCGTCGGCCTCAAGCTCTTTCAGGATGCGTTTCAGATCGATCCGTGCGGCACCGCGAATGCCAAAGGCGCGCGCGATGTCGCGCTTTGCGGTCTGGGTCGGGTTCTCGGAAATCCAATTCAGGATGTCCTTCTTGGTGGGCAGTTTGCTCATGCGAAGTAATCCTGAATGATGCGGGTGTAGATGGATTTGAGCTGCGGGATCAGGGCGACTTCAACCCGTTCATCCACCGCATGCATAGTTTTCCCGACCAGGCCGAATTCGACCACCGGGCAATGGTGCTGTACGAAACGCGCGTCTGATGTGCCGCCGGATGTGGACGCTTCTGGCACCAGACCCGTTTCCGCCTGAACAGCGTCCGAAATAAGCTGAGACAGCGGGCCGGGGGGCGTTACGAAGCTTTCGCCCGAGACGGTCACGACCATCTCGATGTCCACGCCGGTATCCTTGCCAACCCGCTCGGCCTCGGACTGCAACCACTTGGTCAGGCTGTCCGAGCTGTGGGCGTCGTTGAAGCGGATGTTCACCGTCGCGCGGCTTTCGGCGGGGATCACGTTGGTCGCCGGGTTGCCGGTGTCGATCGTGGTCACGGCCAGCGTCGAGGCGTCAAAGTGATCGGTGCCCTGATCCAGTTCATGCGCTGCCAGATCAGCCATCAGGCGGGCCAGCGCAGGCACTGGGTTCAGCGCGCGATGCGGGTATGCCGCGTGGCCTTGCACGCCGCGCGCGGTGAAATAGGCGGTCATTGATCCGCGCCGCCCGATTTTCATCATTTCGCCCATGTCATTGGGGCAGGTGGGTTCGCCGACGACGCAATCGGTCATCTTTTCACCCTGCGCTTCCATCCAGTCCAGAATGGCGACGGTGCCATCCGTGGCCGGGCCTTCCTCGTCACCCGTAATGGTGATGACAAGCGACGCATCCTCGGGCGCATTTCGGGTGAAGTCCACCGCAGCGGCGACCCATGCGGCCACGCCTGATTTCATGTCGGTCGCGCCGCGGCCATAGAGGTATCCGTCGCGGATTTCCGCGCCGAAGGGATCGACGCTCCAAGCATCTACATCACCGACCGGCACCACATCCGTGTGGCCGTTAAAGCCCAACGTACGAGCATTCTTGGACCCCCAGCGGGCAAACAGGTTTGACACTTCGCCGCGATCCACACGGGTACAGGTGAACCCGGCCCCGGTCAGGATGCCCTCAAGCAGCGTCAGCGCACCGCCTTCGTCCGGCGTAACCGACGCGCAGCGCACAAGTCGTTGGGTCAGGTCCACGGGGTCCATCGGGGCAGGTTGGGTGTTGGTCATCGAGTTCTCCATTCCCGCCATTCATAGCAGGTGCTGTGACCGGTGAAAACGTCCCATCCCCGCGAAACCCTGCCCGTGATACCCCGTTGTGCCGTGTCATGCTGGACCACGCGCCACGCTGCCGTTACCCTGCCTATATATTGCAACCCCAGTTCGGAGCGCCCGATGCGTAAACTCCTGTTCCTTCTATTCCTTTTGCCCCTTGCCGCCTGTGTCGACATGGATTTGACCCTTAAGATCGACGGCGATAATGCCACCGTTTCGTCGACGGTGACGATGGGGCCAGAGGGCTATCAGATGATGGCCTCGAGCGGAGAGGACACGTGCAAGGACGGTGTCGCGACAACGCTTGATAACGGGGATTATCAATGCACGACCGAGATGACCGGAACGATCGACGAAATGATCGCCGAGCTGGAAGCCTCAAAAGAAGGTATGGACCCGGACCAGACGGCCAAGATCGAACGGTTGGAGGACGGCAACCTGCGCGTCTCCTTCGATCTGGCCGAGATGAAAGCCAGCGTGGCCGAAGGTGGCATGGATCCCGGGATGCTTGTGATGATGCAGCAGATGTTGGTGGGGCGCAGTCTGACCTTCACGATCGAGGGTCAGATCGTCGAAACCAATGGGCAGCTGTCCGACAGCGGAGATATGGCGGTTCTGAGCATTCCTCTGGACAAGTTCGCGATGCAGGATCCATCGGTGCCCGACAGCTTCGTCACGATCGTGACGCCTTGACGCGTTACCCGATCAGAGACCCGATGACGCCCGGCAATTCGTCGGGCGTTTTTACATGGGCATCCGCGTCTGACAGATCGTCCTGCCCGCCATAGCCCCAGCCCACTGCGATGAACGCCATATTGTTGGCGCGCGCCGCTTTCAGGTCGTAATGCCGATCCCCGATCATCACACAGCGTGCGGGATCAACCCCGGTGACGGACAGGGCGTGGGCCAACAGCTCGGCCTTGTCGTTGCGGGTGCCGTCCAGCTCGGGTCCGAATTCGTGGATCATGTGTTGGGACAGACCGAAATGCGCGGTGATCTTGCGGGCATAAGTATGGGGCTTCGCGGTTGCGATGCTCATCTTATGCTGCGCTGCCAGATCTTCCAGCACGCGTGGAATCCCGTCATAGACAGAGCAGTCATACATGCCGCCGCCGGTGTAATGCCTGCGATAAGCATCCAATGCAGCTTCCGGATCGGGGGCGCCAAGCCTTTCGAAGCTCCAGAGCAGAGCAGGGCCGATCACCCATTCCAGATCATCTGCGCTGGGGGCGGGCAGCCCAAGATCGTTCAGCGCCTTGATCACGCTGCCAGTGATGCCCGGCTTGGGATCGGCCAGCGTGCCGTCCAGATCCCAAAAGATCATTGCAGAGGTCTTTTCTCGTCATCAAAGAACGGGGTCATCTGGGCGACGATCACGCTGTTTTCGGCCAAAGCGCGGCCCATCAGCTTGCGTTCCTCGGCGGGGATGTCGTGGCCTTCGGCCAGACGGTCATCCAGCGATCCGTATCCGCTGACGTCTAGGGGCGCCAAATCAGCCTGCTTCAAAATCGCAACTGTTTCGCGCACGGCTTCGGCTTCGTCGACGCCGGATGCATAGCACACCAACGCGGCACCGGTGGCGCCATCAGGCAGCCCGTCATCGTCTTTCCGCCCCACCTCAACCAGAAGTGTATATACTTTGTGAGGTTTTTTGGTCTTGGTTGTCTTGGTCATGAAAAAGGCGTGGCAGATCGTCCCGAAAAGCGCAAGGGACAAACGCAAACAGTTGGCAGCCACTGCCTGCCGGGGTATGTGAATAGAACAGTTTTGGGGAAAACACGATGATTACACAAAGGCTCCGCCACTTGGCCGCTGTGTGTCTGGCAGTGATTTGTATGACCACCGTGTCATATGCTCAGGCATCTGATTTGGAATTTGTAACGGTCGAGCGACCGCCATTTGCGATGTCCGATGGGGACGCGCCAACGGGCTTTTCCGTTGATCTGATGACCGCCATCGCCACCGAGATGGGGCAGACCGTCAGTTTCGAGATTGTTGACAGCTTCCCTGATATGCTGGATCGCGTCGAAAGCATCACCGCAGACGGAGCGATTGCGAACATTTCCATCACCCGCGATCGCGAAGCGCGCATGGATTTCTCGCAACCCATCTATCACGGTGGTCTGCGCATCATGGTCCCGCGCAATCAGGAACGAGACACCATCTGGTCGACGCTGTTCAGCCTTGATCTGGCCTTGGCCATTCTGGCCGCGTTTGCGCTGCTTCTGGGCGGCGGCATGTTGATGTGGTTCTTTGAACGCGACAAGCAGCCCTATTTCGAAGGCAACGCGCGTCAGGCGATGTTCCCATCTTTCTGGTGGGCGCTAAATCTTGTGGTGAATGGCGGCTTTGAAGAACGCATGCCGCGGTCGACCTTCGGGCGTCTGTTCGGCACATTTCTTGTTATCTCAAGCTTGTTTGTGGTGTCGGTTTTCGTCGCCCACATCACCGCATCCCTTACGGTCAGCGCGATCTCGGGTTCGATCCATTCGGTGTCCGATCTGGATGGCAAACGCGTTGGCACGACCGAAGGGTCAACGGCGTCGATCTTCCTGGAAGATCGCGGCATGGTCTATTCGGGATATGATTCCCTGGATGCGCTGCTTGGCGATTTCGAGCAGGGCGAGCTGGACGCCGTCATCTTCGACGGTCCAATTCTGGCCCACTATGCCCAGAATGAAGGCGCACGTTATGGCGAAGTGCTGGACAGCGTGTTCCGCCCCGAGAGCTACGGCATCGCCCTTCCCACAGGCAGCCCCCTGCGCGAAGACATCAATGTCGCACTTCTGCGCCTGATCGAAACCGGCGCCTATTCTGACTTGTCTGTGAAATGGTTCGGCGGCCCGCGGTAAAGACTACGGGCAGCTTCTCAGCTGTGTCACCCAACCGTCATTGATGATGTTGATCCCTTCTTGGGTCTTCATCACCATCATGCGATAGCCGTAAACCTCGCCCTCGCCAGCGCATTCCGCATCGTAGAGGGTGGCGTTCATGCCGCGTATATCAACGGGGTTGGTCAGGTCGCAGCGGCTTTCTACGCCATAGAAAATGCCGTCACGAATGGCCAAAGCACCGCCATCCATGCCGACTTCGCCACAGCTCCAGCCTTCAAGGCCATAGGTGCCGTCAAACGGGCCCGCAAATGCCGGGCCCGCCAAGAGCATCGCAATGATGCCGTAGATGCGCATCAATCGCGCAGCAGGTCGTTGATGCCCGTCTTCGAACGGGTTTTCGCATCAACACGCTTCACGATCACCGCGCAGTACAGGTTGACGCCGTTCTTCGAGGGCATCGAGCCGGCCACAACAACCGAATAGGGCGGCACTTCGCCATACATCACTTCGCCGGTTTCGCGGTCGACGATCTTGGTCGACTGGCCGATGAATACGCCCATGCCCAGAACCGAGCCTTCGCGCACGATGCAGCCTTCAACGACTTCCGAACGGGCGCCGATGAAACAGTTGTCTTCGATGATGGTCGGACCGGCCTGCATGGGCTCAAGCACGCCGCCGATGCCAACGCCACCCGACAGGTGCACGTTTTTACCGATCTGGGCGCACGAACCCACGGTGGCCCAAGTGTCGACCATGGTGCCTTCGTCAACGTGAGCGCCAAGGTTCACAAACGACGGCATCAAAACCACGCCCGGCGCGATATAGGCCGATTTGCGTACGATGCAGTTGGGCACGGCGCGGAAGCCTGCCTCGGTCCACTCTGCGTCACCCCAGCCTTTGAATTTGCTGTCGACCTTGTCCCACCAGTGACCGCCCTGCGGGCCGCCATCTTGCTGTTCCATGTCTTTCAGGCGGAAACCCAGCAGCACGGCTTTCTTCGCCCACTGGTTCACGTGCCAGTCGCCGTTTTCCTGACGTTCAGCAACGCGAAGCGATCCGCTGTCCAGCGCGTTCAGGGTTGCTTCGATGGCTTCACGGGTTTCACCGCCGGTGGACGGGGTGATTGTATCGCGCGCCTCCCAGGCGGCTTCGATGGCGGCTTCCAATTGGGCATTCGACATGTCGGTATCTCCGTAGGCGCGTGTATGTTGCACAAGGGCTATAAGGCCCATGTCCCTTTTTCGCAACGACGATCAGGGCGGGTGCGCCCATCTGCGGCGACAAGCCCCCCTCAAGCGACGTTTTCATCGCGCGAAGGTGAGCATCAGGCTCTGGTCCTTTAGCGCTAAAGCCGCTACGCCTTGAGGTAGAGACGCAAATTGTGACAGGACCAGTGCCATGAAAGACGACCGCAACCATCCGCTTCGTGACAGCCATCAGGACCGCGAAACCGCGCATCAGACGCCGGATACAGCACAGACCCGCGCGCCAGCCTACAAGCTGGCCTATGACGATCAGGATTTCATGTGCCGCGACGAGTTGCGCCCGGTGCGTCTTCAGCTGGAACTTCTGAAGCCCGAGCTGATGATGCAGGAATATGGCGTGGAAAGCACCGTCGTCCTGTTCGGCGGCGCGCGCATTCCCGAACCGTCGAAAAAGGACGGCGCCCGCACCAAAACTCTGGCCGACCTGTCCAAATTCTATGACGAAGCACGCGAGTTCGCGCGTTTGCTAACCCTGCGCTCGAAGGTGAACGGCCATCGCGAGAATGTCGTCGTCACCGGCGGCGGCCCCGGCGTGATGGAGGCCGGCAACCGCGGCGCAGAAGACGCGGGCGGTGTGTCCATCGGTTTGAACATTGTGCTGCCGCACGAACAGGCACCCAACGAATACGTCACGCCGGACCTGTGCTTTAACTTCCACTATTTCGCCATCCGCAAAATGCACTTCTTGATGCGCGCCGAGGCGATCGCCATCTTCCCCGGCGGCTTCGGCACGCTGGACGAGCTGTTTGAAAGCCTGACCCTGATCCAGACCGGCCGTATGAAAAAGGTTCCGATCCTGCTGTTTGGCCGCGACTTCTGGACCAAGATCGTCAACTGGGAGGCCCTGTCCGATGCCGGCACCATCAGCGCCGAGGATCTGGACCTGTTCAAGTTCGTCGAAACCGCGCAGGAAGCGGTGGATGCGATTGACAACTGGCCAAGTCGCGAGGCGCGGGACGAACTGCCGGGGCGGTAAGCCACGCCAGAAATGGCCGCAACTTGATCCAGCCAAGTCAATCTACGCACGGAAGCGAACGAACCATGCAAGACGCACCTCCCAAAACCCGACCGTCCTTCTCGATCGACGAAGACCGTCCTTCGGACTGGTTTGAGCCACTTTATTCTGGTGCCAGCAAAAGCGGAGATGGCGTTCCGTGGGCCAATATGGATACCCATCCGTCCTTTTCCAGATGGCTTGATGTGCATCCGGTATCTGGCGAAGGGAAGACGGCCCTGGTTGTTGGGTGTGGCATGGGTGATGATGCGATCAAGCTTGAAAGCCTTGGCTTCGCGGTCACGGCGTTCGATGTTGCCGCGTCTGCGATTGATCTTTGCAAGCAGCGATTTCCGGAGTCCACGGTTGAGTTTTTGCAAGCGGACTTGCTGGAGGATCAGCCGGGCTGGCGCGGCGCGTTCGATTTTGTGCTCGAAATCTTCACGGTTCAGGCGTTGCCGCCGAAATATGAATCTCAGCTTATCGAAAGCATTTCCGATTTTGTTGCCCCCGAAGGAACGCTGCTTGTCGTCGCCGAGGTAAGCGATGAGGCACGTGATTTTGTGAACGGCCCGCCGTGGGTGCTTACCCCAGATCACGTCGAGGCGTTTGTATCCTGTGGGCAGCAACTGATTGAAACGACCGCTGAAACAACCGGTTCGCATGTTGGCAAAGCTACGTATGTGAGTGAGTTCAGGAAAAGGGCCACTGGGGCGGACTAGGCCGAATTCCAACCGCCCGTCTGTGCGCGGATTGATACCGGCAATTAGTTAGGAACTTATAAGCTCTTTATTGTTCTTGATGTGCCGCGCGATCATTCGATTTATTTTCTGATTGGACGGAACCAAAGCTGCCGGACCCTGTAGGGCGATCCGTTCAAGCACCTCGGGAAATAGGGTCGAGATTTCGTCTACGGCCTCGGGTGAGAGGGATTTTAGTGCCTCCGGCCCGGTAAACAGGCTTTCCGCAGGTGCACCGTTTGCCAGCAGGATTTCATGGTCATCGAGAAGGATGTGGAAATATTCCAGCGCCCGAGGTTGATCTTCGACTTCGATGCCAGTGCATCCAACAAGCTTGATGGCAGGGATCAGCACCTCTTTTGTCCCAAACATGCGCTCGGCGACCTTTGATCTGATCAGGATCCTGTGCTGACGGCTGACCAGTAGGTCTTGTTCGGGAAGCTGGTTGCCTAAGGCTCCTGCGCGGATGCGTACCGGGCAAAGCTTTGGCGCGTGGAGCATCTCAAACGCCGAGACCTCGCGGCGTCCGATCCATCGTATCGTGTGGCTATCGCCATTGGCCGTCAGAACCTGATCCCCTTCGGTCAGGGTCTCGATCCGCTTCTGACCGGCGGGTGTCGCGATCCTTGTCCCCTTGGCAAAGCAGACAATGGCCGAGACATCTGCTTCGAAATGGTTCGACATTGCGGCGCGAATGGCCGTGACATCTTGGCCAACTGTGAAAGTCGTGGTGCCGTCGGTTGAATAAAGAAAGCCAGAAACACCGCCATCGCGATACAGATAACCTGTATCGCCAATGTCATTACCGTCCCCGGATACGGCCGCGTCCCACTCATCATTTGAAATGGTTCCGTCGTTGTCCAAATCATCAACGACGACGACCACTTCAGTGGTGTTGACCGAGTCTACAATCCAATCGCCAGACGATTTAGACACGGATGCAACTGTTCCGGGAGGAAACGTAAGCGTTAACAACGCCATGGTTTAATTCCCCGCGTTCGCTCTCTCTGGGATTGAGCCCACCTCTCCCCAGCAATAAGAAAGCAATTTCATTTAGCCAAGACGTGTCTAGTCTGTCAAATTTCCCTTAAAAATGGCCTAATACCACTACCTATGGGCGAAAGAAGGTCGGACCTTTCCCCTGCGTTGAGGGCGCGATCATCCGGTCCGCTGAGCCCTGAAAAGAAACGAAGCGCAGACACTGCCTGCGCTTCGTTGATCGTTCGGGTTGCTCTGATGAGGGCGCTTTGGGGTTAGCCCAACCCTGCCTCGGCCTCGATCTGCTTGCGTGATTTACGCGCGCGTTCGGTGGCCGACTTCAGCTGACCGCAGGCGGCCATGATATCTTCACCGCGTGTTTTGCGGATCGGGCTGGCGTAACCGGCCTGATAGATGATGTTCGCAAAGGCACGGATACGGTTATTCGACGACCGCTTGTACGGCGCGCCGGGCCATTCATTGAATGGGATCAGGTTGATCTTGGCCGGGATATTGTGGCGCTTGATGTGGTCGATCAGACGATGCGCGTCCTCGTCACTGTCGTTCACACCGTTCAGCATAACGTATTCAAACGTGATCCGTTCGCTGTTCGAGACCTTGGGATAGGCCGCCAGTGCACCCAGTAATTCTTCGATGTTCCAGCGCTTGTTGATCGGAACCAGCACGTCGCGGACCTCGTCCGTCGTTGCGTGGAAACTGATGGCCAGCAGACAGCCGATTTCCTCGGCGGTGCGGGCGATCTCGGGCACGACGCCACTGGTCGACAGGGTGATACGGCGGCGCGACAGCTGGATCCCTTCCGGGTCCATCGCAATCCGCATCGCGTCGCGCACATTGTCGAAGTTATAGAGCGGCTCGCCCATGCCCATCAGTACGATGTTGGACAGCAGGCGGGTTTCATCCTTCGGCGCACCGGGAACGGGCCATTCGTCCAGATCGTCGCGGGCCATCATGATCTGGCCGACAATCTCGGCCGCGGTCAGGTTGCGCACCAGTTTCTGCGTGCCGGTGTGGCAGAAGGAACACGTCAGCGTGCAGCCCACTTGGCTTGAAATGCAAAGCGTGCCGCGCCCCTCTTCGGGGATATACACGACCTCGACCTCGTGACCGCCAGCGATGCGGCACAGATACTTGCGAGTCCCGTCCTCGGACACCTGACGGGTCACGACTTCGGGGATTTCAACTACGAAATGCTCGGCCAATTGCGCGCGATAGGCTTTGGCCAGATTGGTCATGTCGGCAAAGTCACGTTTGCCCCACTGATAGATCCACTGCCAGATCTGCCCTGTGCGCATCTTGGCCTGCTTTTCCGGCGTGCCCATATCGATCAGCGCATCCCGCATTTGGTCGCGCGTCAAGCCCACGAGGTTGCGCTTGCCACCTTCGTCAGTCTTGCGTGGGATGGTCATTACATCCTGAGTGATTGGGGCCTTGGGGTCCATGTCGCGATCCTTACCGTGCAGGGCGGCAGTCTATAGGGCAACATATATAGCTTGTCACGCGAAGGTTTTCACCCCCGCGTGTCAGATTGCCTTGGACGGTCGGGATTAAACCGAAACGCTTTAGTTGGCGCAGCGCTTGCCGGCTTCTTCAACGGCAGCGGTGAAGCCCAGCAGGCTGAACGTGTCCTGCGTTTTGGTGCCGCGCGCAGATTGTGCGCTGGCGACGGCTTTCGCGCCACCTTTCATCGCGGCAATGATTTTGGCGTCATCAGCCGGGCTTGCGGCCCAAGCCCATTCGCCGTCGGTGAACAGCTGGAAGCTGTTGCTGCCGATGGTCATGTCCACGGTCGAGCCTGGCGCGAAAGGATAGCCGCCTGTGAACGACACTTCGCCCTTCACGTTGCTACCGGGGCGATAGCTGACGAACAGCAGGATATCGCTGCGTTTCACCGCGACGGCACGGCCGTTTTTGGTGTTCACGGTTTCCTTCGGGCTGGAGACGCTCCAGCACTCAGTGGGGTTATTCTCGACGAAAACGCTCCAATCGGTGGTTGCGGCCACCCGGTTCGAGCTTTCTTGCGCCATGACACCTGTCGCTGCCATCGACAGGCCAAAGGCACCAATTGCACCCAAGATCAAACGATTCATGTCTAATACAGCCTCCGCTGCCTCTGCCTCGGACCGTCACGCTGTCCCCGGCCATCTTAGGTGGCCCTTGACCAGACCGCTCAGGTCGTTTCCATGTCTGCAAGCGCAGTTTAGCGTCAAAAGACAGGGTAATGAAAGCCCCGGTGGCGGATTTCCGCGTGTTTCCGGGCAGAAGGAGAGCGATATGGGTAAGGCAGAACGGTTGGTCGAGGTCTGGCGCGGTGACATTCTGGAAAGCCAGCACCGGGGGCACGCGGTTGTTGTCGATAAAACAGGCGGGATTGTGCATGCCTGGGGTGACCCAGATCAGGTGATTTTACCACGCTCGTCAGCCAAGATGCTGCAGGCTTTGCCGCTGGTGGAAAGCGGGGCGGCGGATGCGGCCGGGTTGACCACAGAACAGCTGGCCCTGTCCTGCGCCAGCCACCAAGGGGCCGCCATTCACACCGACCGCGTATCGCGTTGGTTGGCAGATATGGGGCTGGGCAATGATGACCTGCGTTGCGGTCCGCAATGGCCCGCCGACAAGCCTGCCAAGGTGGGTCTGATTAAGACCGACGACAGCCCGTGCCGCATTCACAACAACTGCTCGGGCAAGCACGCGGGGTTCCTGACGCTCAGCCGCCATATGGGTGTAAGCGACCCGGAATATGTCGAGGTGGACCACCCCATTCAGGTCGCAATCAAGCAAGCGTTCGAGGAAGTCACGGGCGAGGTCAGCCCCGGTTTCGGCATCGACGGTTGCTCGGCCCCGAACCACGCCAGCACGCTGCTGGGTATGGGCCGGGCCATGGCCGGCTTTGCCGCCGCGAAAGAGGATGGGGATGCGCGCCAGAAGGCGTCTGTCCGTCTGCGTGAGGCGATGATGTTGCATCCTGATCTGGTGGCCGGAGAAACCCGCGCCTGTACTGAACTGATGCGCTCTGCGCCGGGCAAGGTGGCCCTGAAAACCGGGGCCGAGGCGTTCTTCATCGCGATCATCCCCGAGCTTGAGATGGGTGTCGCCCTGAAGATCGAGGACGGCTCGACCCGTGCATCAGAATGCGCTGTGGCGGCGATCTTGGTGAAGCTGGGCGTGCTCGACCCAGCGCATCCTGATGTGAAAAAGCGTCTGAATCCGGATGTGCTGAACTTTGCGGGGCTGAACACGGGTTTCATTCGCCCGTCTGACGCGCTGTTGACGCTCTAGCTGCCGCTCAAAACAAGTCGGTGATCAGCTTCAACGCCATGGCGGACGAGGCGATCACCAGCAGCGGTTTGATCAGGCGTGCGCCGATGCGTGACGCCAGCGACGAGCCGACATAGGCCCCCGCCATTTGGGCCACGCCCATGGCCAGCCCGATAATCCACAGCGGGGACAGCACCAGCAGGAACCCGGCCAACCCGCCCACGTTGGACGCAAAGTTCAGAAGCTTTGTGTGGGCGGTGGCTTTCAGGATGCCGTGGCCTGCCATGGCGACGAAGGCCAGCATGTAGAAAGCGCCTGCACCGGGCCCAAGCAGCCCATCATAAAAGCCGATCAGCGGAGCGAAGGTCAGTGCAAAGACAGCCGGGGTAAGCCGCTGGTGACGATCAGAGTCATCGAGCCCCGGCTTCAGTGCAAAGAACAGTGCGATGGCGACCATCAGAATGGGCAGGATCCAGCGGATCAGCTCGGTCGGCAGGGCGTTGACGGACAGCGCGCCCAGAAGCGCGGCAGCAAACGACAATGCGGCAGGTTTCAGCTGTCTGCGCAGGTTTACATGACCTTTTCGCGCGTATGTCACTGCCGCCATACCTGCCCCGAACAACCCCTGCACCTTGTTGGTGGCCAGCGCCGTGACCGGCGGCACGCCCGCCAGCAACAGAGCGGGGACAGTGATCAGCCCGCCTCCGCCCGCGATGCTGTCGATGAACCCGGCGACAAACCCTGCGGCCAGCAGGAACAGCAGGATTTCCGCTGAAAACTCAGCCATCTACGATGTCTGACTGCGCATAGCCCTGAATGAATAGCAGCGCCGTCAAGTCGCCGTGGTTGATGCGAATGTCACATTCTGCCGCGACGGATGGCTTGGCGTGCAGCGCCACACCTGCGCCAGCCAGCCCCAACATGCCAAGGTCGTTCGCGCCGTCGCCCACGGCCATTACATCGTCATGGGACAGGCCAAGGCGGGCGGTGATCTCTTTCAGCGCCTGCACTTTCGCCTCGCGCCCCAGAATGGGCATGCCCACTGTACCCGTCAGCGCGCCATCGGCCACGTTCAGCGTGTTGGCGCGGTTTTCGTCAAAGCCCAGCGTGGCCGCGACATGCGCGGTGAAGGCGGTGAAGCCGCCGGACACCAGCGCGGCATACGCGCCGTTGGCTTTCATGGTGGCCAGCAGAGCCTGACCGCCGGGCATCAAGGTGATGCGGTTGGCCAGCACGTCGCCGATGACGCTTTCCGGCAGACCTTTCAAAAGCCCAACACGCTCGGTCAGGGCGCCTTCAAAGTCCAGCTCGCCGTTCATGGCGCGGGCGGTGATGTCTTTCACGCGCTCGCCCACACCTGCCTCGTCCGCCAGTTCGTCGATGCATTCCTGCTGGATCATGGTCGAGTCCATATCCGCCAGCAGCATCTTCTTTTTGCGTCCCTCGGCAGGCAGAATGATCAGGTCGACACCCATCTTCTGCAGGTCGCCCCAGACGTCCCACCGATTGTCGGGCAGGGCGTCCAGCGAAAACTCGGCCGCTTCGTCCGGGGCTAGCCAGTCAGCGTCGCCTCCGCCCCACGCGTTGCGCAGGTTTTCGACCAAAGCGGGCTCGAGGTTGCGGGCAGAGGGCGATGCGATCAGCGTGGCGAAATACATAGGGCGGGCCTTTGTTGGGCAAATTGAAGCTGCCCGTTTCATGCGGCAGAATAGGCCTGTTTCACAAGGCTGAATCCGTGGATTTGGCGGGCCAACGGCGCGAAATCCCCGTTTTCGACCGCGACGCAAGTTTCCGATAGTGGTCATTCTGCGCCCAATTTCGACCTGTCAGGCGACATTTCCGACGCTTTTTTGCTTGTGCAGCATCAAAACGCCCCTTACTTCGATCCGTGGGACACCCTTCCCCAACGAAGGGCAAATATCTGCGAGGGTATCATGACTGATATTGCACAACCGGCAACGCGGCCGGCAAATCCGCGTTTTTCCTCTGGCCCCTGCGCCAAACCCCCCACATGGAATCTTGATGCCCTGGCCGACGCCGCCTTGGGTCGCTCGCACCGTGCCGCCATTGGCAAGGACAAGCTGAAAGCGGCCATCGAAGGTACGCGCGAAGTGCTGGGCATCCCCGCTGACTATAAGATCGGCATCGTTCCTGCGTCGGACACCGGCGCGGTTGAAATGGCACTGTGGTCGCTTCTGGGTGCCCGCGGGGTCGAGATGCTGGCTTGGGAATCGTTCGGTTCGGGCTGGGTCACCGATGTTGTGAAGCAGCTGAAGATCGATGCCGTCGCCAAGACCGCCGACTACGGCCAACTGCCCGATCTGGCATCCGTCGATTTCGCCAATGACGTTGTCTTCACCTGGAACGGCACCACCTCGGGCGTGCGCGTTCCGAACGGTGACTGGATTGCCGACGACCGCGAAGGTTTGACCATCTGTGACGCGACCTCGGCCGCGTTTGCGATGGACCTGCCGTGGGACAAGCTGGATGTGACCACGTTCTCTTGGCAGAAAGTGCTGGGCGGCGAGGCTGCACACGGCATCCTGATCCTGAGCCCCCGCGCTGTTGAGCGTCTGGAAAGCTATACCCCCGCATGGCCGCTGCCGAAGATCTTCCGCCTGACCAAAGGTGGCAAACTGATCGAAGGCATCTTCACCGGTGCGACCATCAACACGCCGTCGATGCTGGCTGTCGAAGACTATCTGTTCGCCCTCGACTGGGCGCGTTCGGTTGGCGGGCTGGAAGGTCTGATCCACCGCGCGGATGCCAACACCAAGGCCGTCGCTGACTTCGTCGAGATGCGCGATTGGGTCGACTTCCTTGCCGAAGATGCGACCACGCTGTCGAACACCTCGGTCTGCCTGAAGTTCACCGACGATCGCATCAAGGATGGCGCCACGTTCGCCAAGGCCGTTGCCAAGCGCCTGGAAGCTGAAGGCGTAGCGCTGGACGTTGGCGCCTATCGCGACGCCCCTGCGGGTCTGCGCATCTGGTGCGGTGGCACGGTCGAGACGTCGGACGTCGAGGCCCTGATGCCGTGGCTTGATTGGGCGTTCAACGCCGAGATCGCAGCACAATAAAGAATTTGCTCTGCGCAACGACGCGCAGAGCCTTCCCCATCATCTTTGAAGAAGGACCAACACCATGGCCCCCAAAGTTCTCGTATCCGACAAGCTTTCGGAAACCGCCGTTCAGATTTTCCGCGACCGTGGAATCGAAGTCGACTTCGAACCCACGCTGGGTAAAGACAAAGACGCGCTGGCTGCCAAGATCGGCGAATATGACGGTCTGGCGATCCGCTCGGCCACCAAAGTGACCGACAAGATCCTTGAAGCCGCGACCAACCTGAAGGTTGTTGCCCGCGCCGGGATCGGTACCGACAACGTAGACAAAGTTGCTGCTTCGAAAGCCGGTGTGATCGTCATGAACACGCCGTTCGGCAATATGATCACCACCGCCGAGCACGCGATTGCGATGATGTTCGCCGTGGCGCGTCAGATCCCGGAAGCCTCGGCCTCGACCCACGCTGGTAAGTGGGAAAAGTCGAAGTTCATGGGTGTCGAGCTGACCAACAAGACGCTTGGCGTTATCGGCGCAGGCAACATCGGTGGCATCGTCTGCGATCGTGCGCTGGGTCTGAAGATGAAAGTGGTCGCCTATGACCCCTTCCTATCGGAAGAGAAAGCCGACAGCATGGGCGTTGAAAAGGTCGAGCTGGACGAACTGCTGGCCCGCGCTGATTTCATCACGCTGCACGTGCCGCTGATCGACGCGACCCGCAACATCCTGAGCCGCGAGAACCTGCTGAAAACCAAAGCCGGTGTGCGCATCATCAACTGTGCCCGCGGTGGATTGGTCGACGAAGAAGCGCTGGCTGACCTGCTGAAATCGGGTCACGTTGCTGGCGCCGCCTTCGACGTGTTCGCCGAAGAGCCCGCCACCGAGAACCCGCTGTTCAACCTGCCCAACGTCGTCTGCACCCCGCACCTTGGCGCTGCAACGACCGAAGCACAGGAAAACGTGGCGCTTCAGGTTGCTGAACAGATGTCGGATTACCTGCTGACCGGTGCTGTGCAGAACGCACTGAACATGCCGTCGGTGACTGCTGAAGAAGCCAAGGTCATGGGCCCGTGGATCAAACTGGCCGAGCATCTGGGTGCTTTCGTGGGTCAGATGACCGACGAACCGGTGAAGGCTGTGAACATCCTTTATGATGGTGTCGCGTCCGAGATGAACCTGAAGGCGCTGGACTGTGCCGTCATCGCTGGCCTGATGAAGCCGCAGACCCCTGATGTGAACATGGTTTCGGCGCCTGTTGTCGCTGCAGATCGTGGCATCAAGACCTCGACCACCACGCAAGCCAAGGGCGGCACGTTTGATGGTTACATCAAAGTGACGGTTGTGACGGAAAACCGCGAGCGTTCGATTGCAGGTACCGTGTTCTCGGACGGCAAGCCGCGCTTCATCCAGATCAAAGGCATCAACATCGATGCCGAAATCGGCAGCCACATGCTCTACACCACCAACGACGACGTGCCGGGCATCATCGGCACGCTGGGTAAAACCATGGGCGAAAACGGCGTGAACATCGCGAACTTTACCTTGGGCCGCAAGGAAACCGGTGGTGACGCGATTGCGCTGTTGTACGTGGACCATCGGATCTCGGACGATGTGCTGACCACGCTGCGCGACACGGGCCTGTTTAACTCGGTCAGCCCGCTTGAGTTCGACGTCTAAGCGTCAAACATACAACGGAAAGCCCCGGCCCTTCGCCGGGGCTTTTCTTTTTGGGCCATATGCTTAGGTTGGCCACAGAAGAAGGAGCACCCCCATGCGCGCCTATGCGATCGGAGACATTCACGGTCATCTGGACAAACTGGAAGCAGCCCACGCGCTGATCGCAGAAGACCGTGCGCGGTGCGGCGACGATGATGCGCCTGTCGTGCATATCGGCGACCTTGTCGACCGTGGTCCAGACTGCAAGGGCGTGATCCAATACCTGATTGACGGTCAAGCACGTGGCGAAAACTGGGTTGTGCTGAAGGGCAACCATGACCGCATGATGGAGATGTTCCTGCGAAAGCATCCCATGGTCGATACCCAGCTTTTGATCGACCACAACTGGCTGCATCCACGGATCGGCGGGATCGATACGCTCGCCAGCTATGGGGTCGAGGTTCCCGAAGGGATCCGCACCTATCAGCTGCACCCCAAAGCCCGCGCAGCTGTGCCGGAACGCCACCGCGACTATCTGGCAAACCTGCCGTCCAGCTATCGGCTGGGGGATCTCTATTTCGCCCATGCAGGCATCCGTCCGGGCGTCCCTTTGGATCAACAGGCCGAGGATGACCTGTGCTGGATCCGCAAAGAATTTCACCAATCAAACGTCGATCACGGTCCGCTGATCGTGCATGGCCATACACCGGTGGACGAGGTCACACATTATGGGAATCGCCTGAACATCGACACCGGGGCAGGGCATGGCAAAGCCATCTCTGCCGTGGTGATCGAGGGGCGGGATGCGTGGCTTTTGGGGGCTGGTGGGCGTGAAAAGGTGGTACAAGAAAAGCCACTGTTCCCTGTTTGACGCTTCCCTTAGCCGTCAAAGGCTAGTGCAGGACCACCCCATGCGCGGCCAACTGTTGTTCAGCCTGGTTGCGCGTTGAGCTGGACAGGGTTGCGTTGCTTACTACCGAAACCTCGTACCCGCGGTTGCGGGCTGCCAACGCAGTATTCTTCACGCAATAATTCAGGTCCAGACCCGCTAGGCGCAGCTTTCCAACGTCAAGCTTGGCCAAGAGTGCGTCAAGTTCGCCGGTTTCAAACGCGTCCTGTACACGTTTTACAAGGACATGATCGGCAAGCCCGGCAAAAGGTGTTGCAAGTTCTGTGCCAGCGCTGCCCTTAATCGCTTGCCCTTTCATGGCCAGCTGCGCGACGGCCTTGGTCGAAGGGATCGACCATTCCTGACGGAGTGCGACAACGTGATGGCCTTGCGCTTTTGCTGCGTCGACCTCGTGAAGGACAGCGGTTTTGGCCGATTGCTTTGCGGCGTCGGAATATGGGCCGTGGTCCCAAAAGACAGTCTGAAGGTCGATCAGCAGCAGTGCCTCTTTCGTCCGCTCACCAATTGGTTCTCCAATGCTGACCGCGCTAATGCGCCTGATGCCAAGGGTGAGCCATAGAAAACCCAAAACCCCAAATAGCCCCGCGAGGCCCAGCAGATAACCAAGCATTACTTCGTTCCTCCTGACAGGTCTTTCAGTTTGCTGGTCACAGCCTGTACGACGTCCAATGCGGTCGCGATGTCTTCGGCTCGGAAGGATCCGCCGATTTCTTGCATCAACGCCAATTCTTGCAAGATGATGCGCTCTATCAGGGCGCTGCCCTGTTCGGTCAGGGTTATAAGCGGCGAGCGTTTGTGGCGCGGGTTTACGCGTTGCGCGACGAAACCGCCCGAGAGTGTCTCGTTCACCATCAATTGGACGTACTGGCGTTTGATCTCGAGGCGGGCAGCGATGTCCGGGACGGTTTGATCGCCGTGCTGTCGTAGGATTTCCAGTACGGCGCGCATTCGCACCGTAAGCGCGGTGTCTTCTAGCCCTGCTTCTACGCAGGCCTCGGCCGCTTGCATCAAGGGTCGTGACATCCAGATGAGCTTATGAAGGTGATGTGTGGTCATGGTGGCAATATACATGTCATAATGACATTATCAATGTCAATTATGGGGCGAGTGCGACTTTCGTGCGCGGTTCGACATTTTTCATTTCGGGTGAAACTTGCAAATCCAGCATCCAACAAAAAAGCCCCGGTGTTACCACCGGGGCTCTCAATTGCGAAAGACTACAAGTTAGTCTTCTTTTTTCTTCTGTTCCGGAGCGATCTCTTCGCCGGTTTCCTGATCGACGATTTTCATCGACAGGCGAACTTTGCCGCGGTCGTCGAAGCCAAGCAGTTTGACTTTAACTTCCTGGCCTTCCTTCAGAACGTCCGAAGGATGGTTCAGGCGGCGGTTTTCGATCTGGCTGACGTGCACAAGGCCGTCGCGCTTGCCGAAGAAGTTCACGAAGGCGCCGAAGTCGACGATCTTCACAACTTTACCGGTGTAGATCGCGCCTTCTTCCGGCTCTGCAACGATCGAGTGGATCATCTCGTAAGCCTTGGCGATGGCGTCGCCGTTGGGCGAAGCGATCTTGATCACGCCGTCGTCGTTGATGTCGACCTTAGCGCCCGACACTTCGACGATTTCGCGGATGACCTTACCGCCCGAGCCGATCACTTCACGGATCTTGTCGGTCGGGATGTTCATGGTCTCGATGCGCGGAGCGTGAGCCGAGAATTCCTGACGGCCTTCCGACAGAGCTTTGTTCATCTCTTCCAGGATGTGCAGTCGGCCTTCCTTGGCTTGTGCCAGGGCTTTCTCCATGATCTCGGGCGTGATGCCTGCGACCTTGATGTCCATCTGCAGCGACGTGATGCCGTCTTCGGTACCAGCCACTTTGAAGTCCATGTCACCCAGGTGATCTTCGTCACCCAGAATGTCGGTCAGTACAGCGTACGAACCGTCATCTTCCAGGATCAGACCCATGGCAACACCAGCAACCGGTGCTTTCAGCGGAACAGCCGCGTCCATCATGGACAGCGAACCACCACATACCGATGCCATCGAGGACGAGCCGTTCGACTCGGTGATCTCGGACACAACGCGGATGGTGTAGGGGAAGTCGGTTGCCGACGGCAGAACTGCCTGCAGCGCACGCCATGCCAGCTTGCCGTGACCGATTTCACGACGACCGGTGAAACCAAAGCGGCCTACTTCGCCGACCGAGTAGGGCGGGAAGTTGTAGTGCAGCATGAAGTTCGATTTGTAGGTGCCGGTCAGCGCGTCGATCATCTGCTCGTCGTCGCCGGTGCCCAGAGTGGTCACAACCAGACCTTGTGTCTCGCCGCGGGTGAACAGGGCCGAACCGTGCGTACGGGGCAGGATGCCTGCTTCCGAAACGATCGGACGAACGGTGTCCAGAGCACGACCGTCGATGCGCTTGCCGGTTTTCACGACGTCGCCGCGAACGACCGAGCTTTCCAGTTTCTTCAGAGCCGAACCAAGGTTCGCGTCTTCCTGCTGCTCTTCGGTCAGAGCGGCAACGATTTCCTCTTTGGCAACCGACAGGGCCGCAACGCGTTCCTGTTTGTCGGTGTTGCCGTAAGCGGCGCGGATCTTGTCTTCGCCAGCGGCTTTAACAGCAGCATAGAGGTCCGAGTAATCAGCAGGCTGATAGTCAAACGGCTCTTTCGCGGCGTCTTCGGCCAGATCAATGATCAGGTCGATAACCGGCTGGATTTCCTGGTGCGCGAAGTTCACAGCGCCCAGCATCTCGGCTTCGGTCAGCTCGTAGGCTTCCGATTCAACCATCATCACGGCGTCTTTGGTGCCAGCGACAACAAGGTCCAGACGTTGGTCCGGGTTGTTGCGCAGCTGGTGCATGTCGTCGCAAGTCGGGTTCAGAACGTATTCACCGTCTTCAAAGCCAACACGTGCAGCAGCGATCGGACCCATGAAGGGCGCGCCCGAAATGGTCAGAGCAGCCGAAGCAGCGATCATCGCAACGATGTCGGGATCGTTAACAAGGTCGTGGCTCAGCACGGTGCAGATTACCAGAACTTCGTTTTTGAAGCCGGGTACGAACAGCGGGCGGATCGGACGGTCGATCAGGCGCGAGGTCAGCGTCTCTTTTTCGGTCGGACGCGCTTCGCGTTTGAAGAAGCCACCGGGGATTTTACCAGCGGCATAGTATTTCTCGTTGTAGTGAACTGTCAGCGGGAAGAAGTCCTGACCGGGCTTCTGTGCCTTCGCGAAGGTCACGTTGGCCATTACGGAAGTTTCACCCAGAGTGGCGATCACGGTTCCGTCGGCCTGACGGGCAACTTTGCCCGTTTCCAGAGTGAGGGTTTCTTCGCCCCACTCCATCGATTTTTTAGTTACGTCAAACATCATGTTTTCCTAGTTGGAAGCACTCCCGGCCCTCCGGGTCTTCCGTTTTCGTGGTGGCCCCATTGCCACCGACCCCTCTACCTTTTTCATGCGCCGGGGTCGAAGCGTCACGTCTCAGATGCGTGCGCCTTACAGGAAAACAAGGGGTTTGGAAAGCAAAACCGTTAGCGCTGATGTGCCTGGCCGTGGCGGCGGCGCGGGTGCTTGGTGATGCCGAATGCCTTGCGGGCGGTGACAAGGCGCAGATCCTCGGGGTCCATGCCCATAGACAGGATGGTTTCCCGATCAAACCGCTGTCGCGCCACGTCGGGATCGTGCTTGGTGCCGAACAATCTGTCGATCCAGTTCATGCCGAAACTGACGTGGAAGGTGGCCTCGTGATCCTGAAAGTGGTGGGCCAGATGCGTGCGCGTCACGCGCTGCCCGAACCATCCCTTCGGCACGTTCACATGGGCCAGTGTGTGGCAGTATTCATAGAAGGTGAAGGCGCTGACCGATCCGACAAACAGAGCCACATAGGCGAACAGCGTCGCCGGTCCCAGCCCGAGAAGGGGCCAGAGCACAAGCGTATGTGCTACGAAAGAGATCGCTCCGAACCGCAATGCGTACCAGTGATCGCCACCGGTAAAGAACTCGGGGTCGTTGGGAAACTCGTGGTGGCCGATATGGCTTCGGTACAACTCGTTGAACACGCCCTGATCGGTGGGTGGCTCGCGATGCAGAAGGAAGCGGTGCATGGCGTATTCGACGAAGAACTGCGCCAGCACGCCATAGGCGATGGCCAGCAATAGCCACGGCGTGAACCAGTTCACCAAAGCGACCAGCCCAAGAACCCAGAACGGAAACAGCCGGTGCAGGCTGCCCATATTCATCAAAACACGGATTGCTTCTTTCATCGACGTCTCCTCACCTGTGCACAGGCTGGGCGATGAACGCGGGTCATTTCAAGCCAGACCACACGTAAAGCAAGTGGGACGCCCTTTTGGTGCCGACCCCCAAAAGAAAACGCCCGCCTTTTGCAAGACGGGCGTTTCTATCCAAACGGGGCAGGTCTTAGCGACGCAGACCCAGACGCTTGATCAGGTCCTGATAGCGGGCTTCGTCTTTACCGCGCACATAGTCCAGCAGCTTGCGGCGCAGGGCGACCATTTTCAGAAGGCCACGGCGACCGTGGTTATCTTTCTTGTGGGTCTTGAAGTGCTCGGTCAGGGTCGCAATACGCGACGACAGGATGGCAACCTGAACTTCGGGCGAACCAGTGTCGCCGTCTTTGGTGCCGAATTCCTTGATCAGGCGGTTCTTTTCTTCAGTAGTGATCGACATCGGGGTCTCCTTCATAGGTTAAAGTGGATGGCGCAGGCCGGGATGTCGTCCAGCAAGGCCCATGGAGGCACCCGCAGTTTTCATGCGGATGGGGGCGTATAGAAGGAAACTGCGTCAAACGCAAAGAAAATCATTGCTGCGGCGGGGCGATCTGAATTTCGTCGATGATCTGCGTGGCCCAATCGCCCAGCACCGGGATAAAGTCGATCGAGCCCAGCATATAGATCACCCAAGACACAAGAATTGTGGCCCCCAGTACGGACCCCAGACCAAAGGCCAGGCCCCTATACAATTGAAACATCCCCAGCTTGAACAGGCTGTCATGCAGGCGAATGAAACGATGGTTGTTCATGCGTTCGACCTCGGCCCGAAGGGCGCGCACCTCTTGCGAGAGCTGTTCTTCACGCTGGGCCAGAGCGTCGGTTGCATCACTGTCCGAATTTGGCATCACTCGATCCTTGTTTGGCGGTGTGTGGGAGCCGTTAACACTTTGTTAACCTTCGATTTGATTAAAGTTGTCCGCAAATTTCAGTCGAAGAAT
The DNA here is from genome assembly GCF_900302485.1 of Aliiroseovarius pelagivivens. Taxonomy (NCBI): domain Bacteria; kingdom Pseudomonadati; phylum Pseudomonadota; class Alphaproteobacteria; order Rhodobacterales; family Paracoccaceae; genus Aliiroseovarius; species Aliiroseovarius pelagivivens. The sequence goes on from NZ_OMOI01000002.1 coordinate 764,839, forward strand.
GCGTGGTGTTTCATACATTCGCAAGCGGTGATCGCCATCATTGTGACGGATGATTTGCAAGCAAGACAGAAACAGGCGGCGTATTGGATGCTATTTGGGTTGTTACTTCTAAGCCTTATGCCGGTGGCTTTAATGGCGGAAAGCTTCACGACTGATGAGGTGGGGAATGACCTCGAAGGCAATGGCGGCGGCTCTGACGATCTTGATGGGACTGGTGGCCGTGCCCCAGTTAACGGTGGCTCCGGTGGTGTCCTGACCCCGAACGACGGATCCGGGGATGGTGACAGCCCAGACAAAGAGCAGACTTTGCTGGATCAGCTTTTAGGCAGCGAAACCGATTCGCATTATGGGCGTGAAGAGCTGGATCACTTTGTACCCAGCACGGACGAACATGTGCTGACTGATGAGGACGACGAGGTAACCCTTGGCGCGTCTGATACAGCGGGTGATCTGGGGCAGATCTCGACCTTTAAAGGTACGGCCGTTGTTTCGGGCGATGGGGCGGTTGACGTCTATGATGCAGGTGCTGGCGACGACACGATCCGGGCAGGGGATGAAGCGGCATATCTGTTTGGCAATGATGGCAATGACACCATCATTGCGGGCGATGGGGCTCTGGCTGCCTTTGGGGGGCAGGGCGACGATCAACTAGACGGATCGGACAGTCTAGACACTTACCTTGATGGCGGCACTGGTGATGATGTGCTGACAGGTGGTGACGGCGATGACCAGCTATTCGGTGGCAGTCATGAGGATGAAATGCCGGGGGGCTCGGATGCCACGGATAATGATAAATTGGACGGTGGCGATGGCGATGACATTCTGAAAGGCGGGCTTGGGGCTGATTGGTTGTTGGGCGGCGACGGTGACGATGTGATCGATCATTTTGGCCACGCAATGGAAGAAAGCGGCGCGGAGCAACATGACTATGACTGGCACAACGATCATGCGTCAGATGTGTTGGACGGGGGTGACGGCGATGACACCTTGATCTTTGGGGCGTCGGATACGGCAACCGGAGGGGAAGGAAATGACATCTTCTGGCTATATCCCGATGGTGAAGATGGACACCCAGTGGCTAAGGTTACTGATTTCGAAACGGGCCGGGATTTCCTGCGCATTTCACTGGATGAAGAAGAGGGTCATTCTGACCTGACCTGCGAGGTCAATCCTTCGGACGATGGGAAAGATGGTGTGGTTACGGTCGGTGGACAAGTTGTTGCCGTTTTGGAAGGCGCCCCGGATGCCACTCTGCGTGACATCTATGTCGAAGTTCGTTCGAATGTTTTTGCCTAAGATCTATACTTAGAACCAGCGTTCCGGTTGTTGGGCGTAGGCGATGTATAGTGGATGTTTCGGGTGCCCACCTTTGGTCAGACCCAAGTGAAACGTCGGCTGGCTGGCCTGCCGAAGAAGATGTTCAACTTCGGGTCCGCGCGACTGATGTTCTCCGTTGGTGCCCCAGCCACAAATGACCTGATCAGCCCACGGGCAGCTGTCCAATATGGCCGCATCATTTGCCGGACCTACGGGATCAGCTGCAGCGCGCATTTTGCGTGGATCTGTGTCGCGCCATGCGAAGATATTGGTGACCCGAAATGCGCCAAACCCAAGGGTGCGGGCCCGGCGTTCGCAGCGTTCAACCGTGGGGTCGTTCTGTACTTCGGTCGCCGTTGACGGGTTCAACATGATGAACAGCGCCTTGCGCCCGGCGGGTTCCCACACACGCGTCAGCGTATAGCGGTATTTTTCACAATCCGAATAAACGGCAGTGGAATGGGCGTCACCTTTTTGGAACTCGCGTGTAATCATGACCGCTTTTTGAGGCTAGTCCTGACCCTTGGCAACCCCTTGCGTTGCAGCAGGAATGATCGGAAGGTGAAAGAAAACGGAGCAGATCATGCTGATATCCGAAGTCATTCGAAAGAAACGCGATGGTCAGGTTCTGACTGGCGACGACATCACCGCGATGGTTGACGGCATCGCTGGGGGCAGCGCCAGCGACGCTCAGGTTGCGGCGTTTGCGATGGCCTCGTGGCTGAAGGGGTTGTCGCCAGACGAAACCGCCGCTCTGACGTTGGCGATGCGCGACAGTGGCGATGTGTTCGACTGGCCTGACATGCCCGGCCCAGTGGTGGACAAGCATTCGACCGGCGGTGTTGGCGACAATGTCAGTCTGATGCTCGCACCTATTCTTGCGGCCTGCGGAGCCTACGTGCCGATGATTTCAGGGCGCGGGTTGGGACACACGGGCGGCACGCTGGACAAGATGGATGCGATTCCGGGATACGTCTCGCAGCCTGACAATGCTCTTTTTGACAAGGTGGTGCGCAATGTGGGCTGCGCCATCATTGGACAGACCGGCGATTTGGCCCCGGCGGACAAGCGGCTTTATGCGATACGGGATGTGACGGCGACGGTGGAGAGCATTCCGCTGATCACCGCCTCGATTCTGTCTAAGAAGCTGGCGGCCGGATTGGGGTCACTGGTGATGGATGTGAAATTCGGAAATGGCGCGTTCATGTCCAACTTTGACGATGCGCGCGAGCTGGCGGCATCGATCCAGCGCGTTGCACATTTGGCCGGACTGCCCTGTCATGCGCTTCTCACGGATATGAATGAACCGCTGGCCGATGCCGCAGGCAATGCGGTCGAGACGTTGAACGCCATCGAGTTTCTGACCGGCGCGCATCGTACCCCGCGGTTGGAGGACGTCGTGACCGCGCTTTGCGCACAGATGCTGGTTGCTTCGGGGGCTGAGAGTGATGGGCAGGCAGCAAAGGCACGCGTGCGCGACGCGCTGGATAGTGGGCGTGCAGCGGAGAAATTCGGTCAGATGGTGTCGGCGCTGGGCGGGCCATCGGATATTGTCGAGCGGCCTGAAACCCATCTGGCCCAAGCGCCCGTGATTGCTGAACTCTGCGCGGATGAGGCAGGTTATGTCAGCGGCATCGACACCCGCGAAGTCGGGCTGTGCGTGGTCGAGCTGGGAGGAGGACGACGGCGTGCTGCGGACCAAATCGACCCGGCTGTGGGTCTGACCCGCTTGGCGCCGTTGGGGGCGAAACTTGAGAAAGGCGACCCGATTGCAGTGATCCATGCGGCCTCGGACGCGGATGCCGAGGCGGCCAAGGCGCAGCTTTCAGCGGCGTATCACATCGGTGAAGCACCAAAACCCGGACCCGTAGTTGCCGAGATTCTGACCTAAGCGACTGCCCGTGCCGTAGGCACGGGCCACCCCCAACCTGCGCGGCCCGACAGGGCAGGCGCTGGGCGGGAGTGTGTCGCCCGAAGGCTACAGACCCAGTACGTCCAACATGCTGTATTCACCGGGCTTTTTGTCTTGACCCCACAAGGCCGCTTTCACGGCGCCGCGTGCAAAAATGGCACGATCGGTGGCCAGATGGCGCAGAACGATGCGTTCGCCGGGGGCGGCAAACATCACGTCGTGTTCGCCCACGATGTCTCCACCGCGAACCGCATGAAAGCCGATGTCGCCACGTTTGCGCGCGCCGGTGATGCCATCGCGCCCACGGTCGGACACCTCGGCCAGTTCTACGCCGCGCCCGTCGGCGGCGGCCTCGCCCAGCATCAGTGCTGTGCCAGATGGTGCGTCCACTTTGTGGTGATGGTGGGATTCGATGATCTCGATATCGAAATCTTCGTCCAGAGCGGCGGCAACTTGTTTGGTCAGTTGGACCAGCAGGTTCACCCCAAGGCTCATGTTTCCAGCACGCACGATCGTTGCGTGACGACCGGCAAGTGCGATCTTTTCCAGATCCTCATCGGTCAGACCGGTGGTGCCGATCACATGGACGGCGCGGGCTTGGGCTGCAATCTCGGCCATATCAACAGTCGCAGCGGGTGCGGTGAAGTCGATCACCGCCTGCGCCTTGGCCATGGTTGTCAGCGCGTCATCTGTGACAGTGACACCCACGGGCTGTCCGCCCATGCATTCGCCCACGTCACGCCCTACCCAGTCGTGGCCGGGGCGTTCCAATGCGCCCACGAGGCGCGCCTTGTCGTTGGCCAGCACCTCATTGATCAGCATCTGACCCATGCGGCCCGAGGCCCCCATCACGACAATACCTGGCAAATCGCTCATGTTTGGTCTCCGAATTTCGTTTGGGGTTGTCTAACCTGAGCGCGCGCGCTTGGCAAAGCCCTGTTGCGCACAAGCGCATCAAGGAATACATGGCGGATATGGCAAAGAACCGTTTTGAAGACCAACGTGGTCCCAACCAGCGACAGCTGCGCGTGGCCGAACTGATCCGCCGGACCCTGTCCGAAGCCCTGATGCGTGGTGAAGTGCACGACCCTGACCTGTCGCGCATGTCCATTACTATCGGCGAAGTACGTCTGTCCGCAGACCTGTCGATTGCAACCGTCTATGCGCTGCCCTTGGGCGGCAAGGGCGGGGCCGAGGCCGTGAAGGCTTTGGCGCGCAACAAAGGCGAGCTACGCCGCATTGTGGGTCGCGCGATCAAGATCAAACACACGCCCGAGCTGCGCTTCATGGTGGACGAGACCTTCGATCAGATGGATCACACCCACCGCCTGTTGCAGCAGGAAGAGGTGCAGCGCGATCTGCGCAAGCCGGACAGTGACGAGGCCGGAGAAGACTGATGGGACGCCGCAAGAAGGGGCGCGATATCCATGGCTGGCTGGTCGTGGACAAGCCCGCTGGTATCAGCTCGAACGCCGTTGTGAACAAAGTGCGCTGGGCGATGGACGCCAAAAAGGCGGGCCATGCGGGCACGCTTGATCCGGAAGCGACCGGTGTTTTGGCTGTGGCCTTGGGCGAGGCGACGAAGACCGTGCCCTACATTACCGACGCGCTGAAGGCCTATGTTTTCACCGTGCGTTTGGGGCAGGCGACCAACACCGATGACGGCGAGGGCGAGGTGATTTTGGAAAGCGATGCGCGCCCTTCGGATGAAGATGTTCAGGCTGCTTTGGCGCAGTTCACCGGTGACATCATGCAGGTGCCGCCGAAGTTTTCCGCCGTAAAGATTGATGGCGAGCGCGCCTATAAGCTGGCCCGCGATGGCGAGGACGTCGAGATTGCCGCTCGCCCGTTGTGGGTTGAGGAGCTGGTGATGGTGTCCCGCCCGGATGCTGATCACGTGACGCTGGAAATGACCTGCGGCAAGGGCGGATATGTCCGCTCGATCGCGCGCGATCTGGGCGAAGTGCTTGGCTGTCATGGCTATGTGCGCAATTTGCGCCGAATCTGGTCGGGGCCGTTTGATGCCGAGGACGGTGTGACCATCGACCTGATCGAAGAGCTCGCCAAGACCGGAGAGCTGGACGCCTATCTGCGTCCGCTTGAGGAAGGCTTGCAGGATCTGCCCGAACTGAAGGCCAACGCGGAAGGTGCGACACGTCTGCGTCACGGCAATCCCGGTATGGTTCTGACCTCGGACGTGGAATATGGCGACGAGGCCTGGGCGTCATACGAGGGCAAGGCTGTCGCCGTTGGCACCTATCGCGCGGGCGAGTTGCATCCCAGCCGGGTGTTCAACCAGTAAAACGCATACGCCATCGATCAAAAGTCGATGGCGATGCCTTTCTTTTCCCAATCACCGAAACGTACCGGCTCAGGCCCATCACGACCGCCAAGTTCCGTTGGCAGCGATTTCGCCTCGGCCTCGGCCTTTTTCCGACGCTCTTCCGCTTCTGCAAGGGCGCGGATGGCGGCTGGCGGCAGGTCACGCTTGGGGGTCTCGGGCGCAGCTTCTTTCGATTGGTCGGTCTTGGGGCTATCGTCTGACATGCGGCGCTCCTTGTTTCGGTGTTGGGGATGATATAGGGCGCAAAGCAGCGAAACGCAAAGGACGTGAGATGAGCAACCCGAAAGACGTGCGGTATGTGGTGGTGGACCTTCTGGATGATGTAACCGTCGAGAAGCGGTTGTTGTCCGAGGCATTGCTCAAACGTCTGGCAAAACTGCCTGCCGAAGATCGCGCTCGTGCCCAGCGGCTGGTGATGCAGACCTTGCGGGACATGGATCGTTGCGACCGGATGCTGGGGCCGTTTCTGCGGCAACGTCCTGCGCCGCGTGTGTTGAACATTTTGCGGCTTGGCGTTTCTGAGATTTGCAATGGCGGGGCCGCGCATGGCGTGGTGAACGCCTGTGTGGAGATCTCGAAGGCTCAGGCGGAAACGGAACATGCGCGGGGATTGGTGAACGCGGTCCTGCGCAAAATCGACCGCGAGAAAGCCAAGTGGGACACGCTTCCCATCCCGCGCCTGCCCAAGTGGCTGCGCAAACCTTTGCTGGCTGACTACGGAAAAGAGGCTGTGGCCGCGATGGAAGCCGCACAGTTCGCAGGCGCTCCTGTTGATTTGACAGCAAAAGGCGATGCCAAGGCGCTGGCAAGCACGATGAAGGGCGAATTGCTGCCCACCGGCTCGGTTCGGTTGTCGGATGCGGGGCAGATCACCAACCTGCCGGGCTATACGGATGGCGATTGGTGGGTGCAGGATATGGCAGCGGCTTTGCCCGCCAAGGTTCTGGCCGCGCAGGCGGGCGAGACTGTTTTGGATATGTGCGCAGCACCCGGCGGGAAAACCATGCAGCTTGCTGCAGCTGGCGCCAAAGTCACTGCTCTGGATGTGTCCGCGGGGCGGATGAAGCGGGTAGAGGAAAACCTGTCCCGCACCAAGCTGTCGGCAGAATTGGTCATCAGTGATGCGTTGGAATACGAGGGCGGCCCGTTTGATGCGATCTTGCTGGATGCGCCCTGCACCGCCACCGGCACCATCCGACGTCACCCCGATCTGCCCTATGCCAAGGATGGTAGCGAGTTTCCGGGGCTGTTCGAGCTTCAGGAACACATGATCGACCGGGCGCTGGGGCTTCTGAAGCCAGGTGGCCGCCTGATCTATTGCACCTGTAGCCTGCTGATCGACGAAGGCGAAGAGCAAGTGCGCGATGCCTTGGCACGCCATGAAGGTCTGTCGGTCGAGCTTGATACGCTGCGTTTGCCGGGCGTTGATGCCGACTGGATTGGACCGGAAGGGTTGCGCCTGTTCCCGCATTACATGGCGGATCAGGGCGGAATGGACGGGTTCTTCATCACCTGCCTGCGTCGGAAATAAACACGCGCGCTTGATTTCGCCATGACAGGCGTGGGCCGTCTTGGTATGCTTTGCGAAAGCCTCCAAAGAGGGGCGGGTCAAAATGACCCTGGGCAAGGTTGAATGAGGCGAGGCGCGCTGTGGCTCCACAGATCGGTTCTTCCGGGTTAAGCACCCGATTTTCAAATCGTTGGCACGCAAGACGTGCGGCAAAGGCGCGGCCTGCGGCGGGGTTTGTTTCGCAACCCGAACCGCGGACCATCGGATCTTTTGCACGCGGTCGGCAGCTTTTGGCTGGCAACTTCTTGTTCGCCGGGCATCTGGTGAATGCGCCAGATTACATGTTGTGGGACATCCCGCCGCCCAATCCTGCCTTCATCGAAGAAACCCAAGGCTTCGCCTGGCTGGATGATCTGGCCAGTGTTGGCGACACCGAGGCCCGCGACCGTGCGCAGGAATGGGTATTTGGCTGGATTGATGCCTATGGCAATGGGCGCGGCGAAGGCTGGACGCCGGATTTGACCGGGCGGCGGTTGATCCGCTGGATCAGCCATGCGCTGTTTCTGATGCGGGGCATGTCCTCTGACCAAAGTCAGCGGTTCTTCCGATCTTTGGGTCAGCAGACGTTGTTTCTGGCACGCCGTTGGCGCGGGGCGACACCCGGTCTGCCGCGGTTCGAGGCTCTGACGGGCCTGATCTATGCCGGATTCAGCCTGACGGGCGTCAATGTTCATGTGGAGGCCGCCATTCAGGCCTTGGCGCGGGAATGCACGGATCAGATTGATGATCAGGGCGGAATTCCAACCCGGAACCCTGAAGAGCTTCTAGAAGTGTTCACCCTGCTGAACTGGGCCGCGCTGACCCTGCGCGAAAGCGACCGCGAGCCAGAGCCAGCCCACATTGAAGCGATCAACCGCATCGCGCCTACCCTGCGCGCGCTTCGTCATGCCGATGGCGGGTTGGCACGTTTTCATGGCGGTGGGCGTGGTTTGGACGGGCGACTGGATCATGCGCTGGCAAATTCCGGAGTGCGGGCGGGCGTGAACGAGGATTTGGCGATGGGCTATGCCCGTCTATCCGCCGGGCGCACCAGTGTGATCGTCGACGGTGCGCCGCCGCCTGTCGGGAATGCTTCGGCCAATGGGCACGCGTCGACTTTGGCGTTCGAGCTGACCTCGGGCCGGCGTCCTGTGATTGTGAATTGCGGATCCGGTGTGCAATTTGGGCCGGAGTGGCACAAGGCGGGGCGCGCCACGCCGTCTCATTCTGTGCTGGGCGTGACCGGGATGTCATCGTCGCGCCTGTCTCAGCCGCAGGTTTTGGACGGGATCGAGCGGACCTTCTTGGTGCAGACACCAAAACAGGTGCCGCTGGAACGTGTTGTCGGTGTCGGAACGAACGGCATTGTTGCCGCCCATGATGGCTATGTCGCGACCCACGGTTTAACCCATATGCGCAAGGTGGAGCTGAGCGTGTCAGGTCGCGAGCTGTCCGGTGAAGACACACTGGCTGCGGTGTCCGACGCGGATCAAGAGGCGTTCGACACCGCGCTGGACGCCACGTCGTTGCAAGGCGTCCCCTTCACCGTGCGCTTCCACCTGCATCCCGAGGTCGACGCGACCGTTGATCTGGGGGGCACGGCGATTTCTCTGGCGCTTCGGTCTGGCGAGATTTGGGTGTTCCGCTTCGAAGGGCGTGGTGAACTGATGCTGCAAAGCAGCATTTACTTGGAAAAGTCACGCCTGAAGCCCCGAAAAACAAAACAAGTGGTTCTCTCTGGCGTCGCAATGGACTATGCGACACGCATCCGCTGGACGCTAGCCAAGGCGCAAGACACCCCAACGGTTTTGCGTGACCTTGAAACGGGCGACCGGGCGGAGCTGCCAAGTTAACAGACTTCAGGCCTTGGGGGGCCAACTGACATGACTGACCTTCATCCGGTGCGCCGCGCGCTGATTTCCGTATCCGACAAGACCGGCCTGATCGAACTGGGCCAGGCGCTCGAGGCCCGTGGGGTCGAGATCCTGTCCACCGGCGGTTCCGCCAAGGCTCTGCGCGACGCTGGCGTGGCCGTGAAAGACGTGGCCGACGTGACCGGCTTCCCCGAGATGATGGACGGTCGCGTAAAGACGCTGCACCCGATGGTACATGGCGGTCTGCTGGCCCTGCGTGACAACGATGCGCATGTCGCTTCGATGGAGGAACACGGTATCAGCGCGATCGACCTGCTGGTGGTGAACCTCTATCCGTTCGAGGAAACCGTCGCCAAGGGCGCCGACTATGACACTTGCATCGAAAACATCGACATTGGTGGCCCGGCAATGATCCGTGCAGCGGCCAAGAACCATGCGTTCGTGAACGTTGTCGTCGATGTACAGGATTATGACAAACTGCTGGGTGACATGGACCAGCACAATGGCGCAACCTGCCCGAAATTCCGCAAGAAGCTGGCCCAGATCGCCTATGCACGCACCGGCGCCTATGACGCCGCCGTATCCACTTGGATGGCCGATGCGCTAGAGCTGGAAGCCCCGCGCCGCCGCGCCTTTGCAGGTGAGCTGAAGCAGACCTTGCGCTATGGCGAAAACAGCCACCAGAAGGCTGCGTTCTATACCGACGGATCGAACCGCCCCGGTGTAGCAACTGCCCAGCAGCTTCAGGGCAAGGAACTGTCCTATAACAACATCAACGACACCGACGCCGCGTTTGAATTGGTGTCCGAGTTCGATCCCGCTGTCAGCCCTGCTGTCGCCATCATCAAGCACGCCAACCCCTGTGGTGTGGCCCAGGGCGCGACGCTGGTCGAAGCCTATCAAAAGGCATTTGACTGCGACCGCACCTCGGCCTTCGGCGGCATTGTTGCGCTGAACCAGCCGCTGGACGCTGAAACGGCCTCGAAAATTGTCGAAATCTTTACCGAGGTCGTGATCGCGCCCGGTGCGTCGGATGAGGCCAAAGAAATCTTCGCTGCCAAGAAGAACCTGCGTCTGCTACTGACCGATGGTCTGCCCGACACACGTGCGGCCCTGACTGCCTATAAGCAGGTGGGTGGCGGCATTCTGGTGCAGGACAAAGACGTAGGTTACGTCGGCATGGATGACCTGAAAGTGGTCACCGAAAAAGCCCCGACCGACGCGCAAATGCAAGACCTGTTGTTTGCTTGGAAAGTTGCCAAGCACGTCAAGTCGAACGCCATCGTGTATGTGAAAGATCAAGCCACCGTGGGCGTGGGCGCCGGTCAGATGAGCCGTCTGGACAGTGCGAACGTTGCCGCATCGAAAGCCGAGCGTATGGCCGCCGAACTTGGCCTGGACGAAAGCCTGGCGAAGGGCTCGGCTGTGGCCTCGGACGCGTTCTTCCCCTTCCCCGACGGTCTTCTGGAAGCGGCCGCCGCTGGCGGCACCTGCGTGATCCAGCCGGGCGGTTCGATGCGCGATCAGGAAGTGATCGACGCGGCAAATGAAGCAGGGTTGGCCATGGTCTTTACCGGCATGCGCCACTTCCGGCACTAAGCCCATGATGCGCGTGATCGGCATATCCGCTTTGGTGGCGTTCCTTCTGGATCAGCTGACCAAGTATCACGCGTTGTATATTTTGGATCTGGACCGCGTCGGCGTGGTCCAGATCTGGCCGCCCTATTTGGTTTACCAGATGGGTTGGAACACCGGCATCAACTTCGGCCTTTTCGGCGGCGCTGACCCAAGCGTCACCCGCTGGATCTTGATCGCAGTGGCCTTGATTATTTCAATCTGGGTTGTCTGGTGGATCCGCAAAGAACAGGTTGGGCGACTGGCGCAGGTTTCCGCAGGATTGCTGGTTGGCGGTGCGCTGGGCAACGTCGTAGACCGTATTTATTATGGGGCCGTTGTCGATTTTCTGAACACCTCGTGTTGTGGTTTTCGGAACCCGTATTCCTTCAACGTGGCGGATATTTTCGTCTTTGCAGGCGCCATTGGGCTGGTTCTTTTCGCCTCGTCTAACAAGACCCCGTGACGCGGCTTTCCAGATGGGCTAATAAACCCATAGATTACCTTGGGGATTGGACGTGAAATGCGTGTTTCGTCTATGAAATTTCTGACTTTTGGTGCCATTATTATGGGGCTGGTTGCATGTTCCAACAGCGATCCATCGCTGATGAACTTGCGCGCGTCACAGGATGGCCCGGACGAGTTTGCGATTCTTCCGACGAAACCCCTGCAAGAGCCGAAAAGCTATTCCGAGCTGCCAGCCCCCACTCCCGGTCAGGCAAACTTGACCGATCCGACACCTAAGGCCGACGCTATTGCGGCTCTTGGTGGCAATCTTGGATCGGGTAAGCTTCGCGGCGGAGAAGGGGCTCTGGTCAGCGCAGCAAGCCGCTATGGCGTGTCCGCGAATATCCGACAAGTTCTTGAAGCATCGGACCTTGAATGGCGTAAGGACAATCGGGGCCGTGTGCTGGAACGGTTGTTCAACGTGAACGTCTATTACCGTGCTTACGAGGCTATGCATCTGAACCAGCACCTTGAGCTAGAGCGCCTGCGTCGTCTGGGCATCTGGACGCCGGCCGCACCGCCCGAGGTTGTGACGGATCGTTAATGACTCGTAGAATGGGGCCTTCGGGCCCTTTTTCGTTTCCGGACCGCTCGCTGGGTTAACTTCGATCACATCTGCGTTGCCAAGGCTTGAAGCAAATGCCGGGGTGGATAGTTTAGTCCGATACAGAAGGAGCATTACATGCGTTTCATTCTTGCAGGATTGTTGGCCGTTGGTTTGGGCGCGGGACCGGCTTCGCCCCTGATGGCCAAGGACGATGTCAGCAGTTTCACACTGGACAACGGGCTTGAGGTTGTCGTGATCGAGGATCACCGCGCACCCGTTGTTGTCCACATGCTGTGGTATCGTGCCGGTGCTGCGGATGAACAGCCCGGCGTTTCCGGTGTCGCGCATTTTCTCGAGCACCTGCTGTTTAAAGAGACCGAGAACTATGAAGCGGGTGCGCTCAGCCGTGTGGTGGCCGAAAACGGGGGGTCGGACAATGCGTTCACCTCGCAGGATTACACCGCCTATTTTCAAAGGATTGCTGCAGATCGTCTGGGCTTGATGATGGAAATGGAATCGGATCGGGTGCGCAATTTGATCCTGTCCGAGGACGATATCGCCACCGAACGTGACGTGATCTTGGAAGAGCGTGCCCAACGTACCGACAGCGAACCGGGTGCTCTGTTTCGGGAACAGATCAACGCTGCTGCTTTTCTGAACCACCCCTATGGCATTCCGGTTATCGGATGGCGGCACGAGATGGAGACCTTGTCGCGCGAAGCCGCTTCGGCCTTCTATGAACGCTTCTATGCGCCCAACAACGCGATTCTTGTCGTGGCGGGTGATGTCGCGCCCGAAGAGGTGCTTGCGCTGGCCAAAACGCATTACGGCCCGTTGGCACCCACCCCCGACCTTGGGAAACGCGTGCGCGTTCAGGAACCACCGCAACTGGCCGAGCGCCGCCTGCGCTTTGCCGATCCGCGCGTCGCGCAACCCTATGTCCTTCGCCGCTATCAGGCGCCCGAGCGTGACAGTGGTGCGCAGGAAGAAGCGGCTGCGCTGGTCTATCTGGCCGAGATCCTTGGCGGAAACGGAGCGACTTCGGTCCTTGGACGGGCGTTGCAGTTTGATGAGCAGATCGCGGTCTATGCGGGCGCGGGATATCGCTCGGTATCGCTGGACGACACCAGTTTCTCGTTGATCGTTGTGCCCACTCCGGAGGTGTCATTGAAGGACGCCGAAGCGGCCTTGGATCGCGAGATTGCCGAGTTTCTTGAGACCGGCATCGACCCCGAGCAGTTTGAGCGTGTGAAGTTCCAAATCCGTGCGGATGACGTCTATTCGCAGGACAACGTGATGGCGCGTGCCGAACGGTATGGGTCGGCGCTGACCTCGGGCCTGACGATCGAAGATGTCACGGCTTGGCCTGATGTGCTTCAGGCGGTCACACCGGAAGACGTGATGAATGCCGCGCGCGCGGTGTTTGACGAACGTAAGGCGGTGACCGGTTGGCTGGTGCCCGAAGGCGGAGAGGACATGTAATGAAACGGATCGCTCTTGTTTTGGCGGGGCTGATTGCCCTGACCCTTCCCGCCCGTGCCGAAGTCGCAATGGAGGAGGTTACTTCGGCCAACGGTCATGTGGCTTGGCTGGTGCACGAACCGGCCCTTCCCTTCACCGCGCTGGAAATTCGCTTTCGTGGCGGAACGGTGCTGGATCGCCCAGACAAGCGGGGGGCTGTGAACCTGATGGTCGGCCTTCTGGAAGAAGGGGCCGGGGATATGGATGCGCAGGGTTTTGCGGAATCGCGTGAAGCTTTAGCAGCCTCGTACGGGTTTGATGCCGGGGAAGACAGTATCGGTATTTCAGCGCAATTTCTGACGGAAAACCGGGATCAGGCAGTGGATCTTCTGCACGAAGCGCTGACCGACCCACGATTTGACGACACGGCGCTGGAGCGTGTTCGCACGCAGGTTCTGTCGCATCTTGCGTCCCGCGCAACCGATCCAAGCTCGATCGCCAGTGATGCGTTTGATGCAGCGGCCTACGGGGAACATGCCTATGGCAGCTATGATGGCGGGACGGTCGAAAGCGTCACTGCGCTGACCCGCGACGATATTGTGAATGCCTATCGCGACACCATGGTGCTGGACCGGATCTATGTAGCCGCCGTGGGGGATATCACCGCACAACAACTTGGCCCACTTCTTGACCAACTATTCGAGGGCCTGCCGCAGACTGGCGCCGCCATGCCGGATCGGGTCGAGTTCGGTCTGCCCGGTGGCACAACAGTCGTGCCCTTCGATACGCCGCAATCCGTTGCGCTTTTCGGCCATGGCGGGATCGAACGCGAAGATCCCGATTTCTTTGCGGCCTATCTGGTCAACACGGTTCTGGGCGGCCCAAGCTCGATTTCGCGCCTGATGAACCAAGTGCGGGAAGAGCGGGGACTGACCTATGGGATCGGCTCGTATCTGGTTCCGGTCGATTGGACCGAAAGTGTGCTTGGGCAGTTCTCAAGTCAGAACGGAGTGATCGGCGAGGCGATCGATGTGGTGCGCGATGAATGGGCAAAAATTGCCAGCGAAGGCATCACACAAGAGGAGCTGACGGCTGCTCAGACCTATCTGACCGGATCGTATCCCTTGCGCTTTGACGGCAATGCCAACATTGCCAACATCATGGTGGCGATGCAGTTGGAAGGGCTGCCGATCGACTATATCGCGACCCGGAACGAACAGGTTATGGCGGTCACATTAGACGAGGCAAACCGCGTGGCATCCGAGGTCTATCACCCCGATGCGCTGCATTTTGTGGTGGTCGGTCAGCCTGAAGGCGTTGTGTCGAATTAAGCTGTTTTGCGGAATGGTCGAATCGGGCGTGGGTATGCTAAGTTTTGTGCCATGCCCGAAGACAGCCCCCATATAAGCCCGGATCGGTCGATCCGCCGTCCAGTTATCCGTCAGTTGGATGATGCTGCAATCAACCGGATTGCGGCCGGTGAAGTGGTGGAACGCCCGGCCTCGGCCGTCAAAGAGCTGGTGGAAAACGCCATTGATGCAGGGGCGAGCCGGATCGAGGTTTGCTATGCCGACGGCGGCAAGACACTGATCCGCGTGACAGATGACGGTTGTGGCATCGCGCCCGACGATCTGGCGCTGGCGATGTCACGTCATGCGACGTCAAAGATTGACGGCTCAGACCTGTTGGACATCCATACCTTCGGGTTCCGTGGCGAGGCGCTGCCCTCGCTTGGGGCAGTGGGTCGGCTGACGATCACGTCGCGCGTCGACGGATTTGACGCAGCGGTGATCCGCGTGGCGGGCGGGCAGACGGATCCGGTGAAACCCGCCGCCCTGTCCAGCGGCACAGTGGTCGAGCTGCGCGACCTGTTCTACGCCACCCCCGCGCGTCTGAAGTTCCTGCGCACCGACCGGGCCGAGGCGCAAGCGATCAGCGATGTCGTGAAGCGGCTGGCCATGGCCGAGCCGCAGATCGGCTTCACCTTGCGCGATGTATCCGGCGGGGGCGAAGGCCGTGTGACCTTCCGCGCGGACCCGGAAACGGGCGATATGTTTGATGCGCTCTCGGGTCGGCTGGCGACGATCCTTGGACGCGACTTTGCGGAAAACGCCATCCCGATTGACGCCGAACGTGAGGGGTTGCGCCTGACGGGCTTTGCAGCGCTTCCGACATATTCACGCGGAGCGGCGGTGGCGCAGTTCCTGTTCGTGAACGGACGCCCGGTGAAGGACAAACTGCTGACCGGTGCACTACGGGCTGCCTATTTCGATTTCCTGTCCCGCGACCGTCACCCTGCGGCGGCGCTGTTCGTGTCTTGCGACCCGCATCTGGTCGATGTGAACGTCCACCCCGCCAAGTCCGAGGTCCGATTCCGTGAGCCCGGCGTGGCGCGCGGGTTGATCGTTTCGGGGCTGCGGCACGCACTG
This sequence comes from Aliiroseovarius pelagivivens, assembly GCF_900302485.1. Classification (NCBI taxonomy): domain Bacteria; kingdom Pseudomonadati; phylum Pseudomonadota; class Alphaproteobacteria; order Rhodobacterales; family Paracoccaceae; genus Aliiroseovarius; species Aliiroseovarius pelagivivens. The sequence continues at coordinate 780,393 of NZ_OMOI01000002.1, forward strand.
GCGAATGCAGGGCATCGTGCATCGACTACGGTGGCAGGCGCGACGTTGGGCGCAATGCGGCCCGAGTCGACCGAACCCCGCGTCTATCAAATGGACCGCCCCAGCCTTGGCGCGATGCGATCGTCCTATCAGGCGCAGATGCCCGCTCCAGAGACACCCGGTTTTGCGGAAATGTCCGCCCCGTCCGCGCGGTTTGATCCGGTGATCGCGCCCGAACAGGACGCCCCGCAAGAGGCGCTTCCCTTGGGCGCCGCCCGCGCGCAGGTGCACGAGAACTACATCATCGCACAGACGGAAACGGGCATGGTCATCGTCGATCAACACGCCGCGCATGAACGTCTGGTCTATGAGAAGCTGAAACGCCAGATGGCGGAAAACGGCGTGGCCCGTCAGGCGCTGCTGATCCCCGAGATCGTCGAGCTGTCGATGGGCGACGTTGCACGTCTACTCGAGGTCGCGGACGACTTGGCCGCGATGGGCCTGGTCATCGAACCCTTCGGCGGGGACGCCGTCGCCGTGCGCGAAACCCCCGCCATCCTGGGCGAGATCAACGCCACCGCGATGATCAAGGACGTGCTGGACGAACTGGCGGATCTGGGCGATAGCAACATGGTGCAGGCCAAGATCGAGGCCGTTCTGTCCCGCGTCGCCTGCCACGGTTCGATCCGGTCGGGCCGCTGGATGCGCCCGGAAGAAATGAACGCCCTGCTGCGCGAAATGGAGGCCACGCCCCATTCCGGTCAATGCAACCACGGGCGCCCCACCTATGTGGAATTGAAACTTGCTGATATCGAAAGGCTGTTTGGACGCACATGATCCAGATCGGTGACATAACCTATGACCTCTCTGACCCGCTGGTGCTTTTGACACTCGGCGGCATCGCGCTTGCGGTTCTGATTTTTATTCTGCTGCTGGTGGTTTTGCGCCGCGCCGGGCGATCAACCCGCGTGGCCGAAGATATGGCGCTGCAGATGGGCGGTCTGGGACAGGCGGTACAGGTTCTGGGCGCGGGGCAGGATCAACTGTCGGGCGGGTTGCGCACGGTGTCGGACACGCAGGCATCAGGACAGGCGCAGGTGCTGCAAGCGATGGAGACCCGCTTGGCCCATGTGCAGCAGCAGATGAATGACCGCCTGCACGACAACGCGATGAAATCCGCGCGTGCCATGTCGGAGCTTCAGGACCGGATGAAAGAAAGCCTGCAAGGCAATGCGGTGAAGACGACCGAAAGCCTGACGCAATTGCAGGAACGGCTGAAGGTGATCGACAAGGCGCAGGATAACATCACCCGGCTGTCGGGCGATGTGCTGAGCCTTCAGGACATCCTGTCGAACAAGCAAACCCGCGGGGCGTTTGGGGAAATCCAGCTGACCGACATCGTGTCCAAGGCGTTGCCCAAGGATAGCTATGACCTGCAGGCCACGCTGTCGAACGGGAAACGTGCGGACTGTATGATCCACCTGCCGAACCCCCCGGGCCCGATCGTGATCGACTCGAAATTTCCGTTGGAAGCGTACGAGGCGCTGCGCCGGGCGGGCACGCCGGAAGAGCTGACGCTGGCCGCCCGCGCGATGAAAACCGCCGTGCGCGCCCACATCAAGGCGATTTCCGAGAAATACATCATCGAGGGCGAAACCGCAGACGGCGCGCTAATGTTCCTGCCGTCCGAGGCCGTCTATGCCGAGCTACACGCCAATTTCTCGGAGGTGGTTCGCGAAGGGTTCGAGGCCCGCGTCTGGATCGTCTCGCCCACCACCTGCATGGCGACCCTGAACACCATGCGTGCGATCCTGAAAGACGCCCGCATGCGCGAACAGGCCGGCGCAATCCGCAAAGAGCTGCACCTGCTATCCGCCGATGTCGGGCGCCTGGGAGATCGCGTCGCGAACCTCGACCGTCATTTCCACCAAGCCTCGAAAGATATTTCCGAGATCAAGATCTCGGCCGAGAAAGCAGGCAACCGCGCAAAACGGCTGGACAATTTCGATTTCGAAGAGGTCGCGGAAGACGATCAGACCGTGGTGCCGATTGGGAAGGGGCCAATAACGTAGCAGGTAGATAGCTGCCGAATGGAACTTTTGGGAGAAGCTCGCATTGGAAGACACAACGCCTTTTGTCAGAACAGATTTTTCCGACTCCTCCAAATGGAAAGCTTTATTGGAAGAAGTCTCGACGGAAAACGAGATGGGGTTTCGCGCGTTTGTCGAACCAATTTCAGATAGCCGATTTGACTCAGCTGATCCCGTCGACGTGGCGCATGAATACGCTGATGCTGTCGTGGTCTTTGTTGTTGATGTGCACACTATTCAAACGGGTGAAGTTCTTTGCCTGAACGGCGAAGCACCAACTGAACAGATTCGCGCAAAGGCCAAAGATCTTTGGGTTGTCGAAAACAATCTCTCGATTGGAAACTTGCTCTTCGATGAGCTTGTTGAGCAAGTAGGAGAAGATGGCGTGTTGCAGTCTCTAGAGTTGTAAGGTTTCAGACCAAGCCCCCCCAACCTTGACGGATCACTAAACAGATGCTGGTCTAATCCCAACGGATAGGACACCGACCGCATGACTGACCGCCCCTCTTTTGACGCCTACAAACCCGCTGAGATCGCCGAGTTGATCGAAACCGCGGGCGTGGCGAAAGCTCATCTTCCGTGGAAGCAGATGCTGGTTCTGGCGATGCTGGCGGGCGCGTTTATCGGGTTCGGGGCTGCTGCCTATACGATGGTCATGACCGGAGTGGACGCGAGCTTTGGTCCCGCGCGGTTCTTGGGCGGGGTGGTGTTTTGCCTTGGGTTGATTTTGGTGATCATCGGCGGGGCCGAGCTGTTTACCGGTAATGCGTTGATGATCATGGCAACGGTGGACGGCAAGATCTCGGTCCATGAATTGCTGCGGAATTGGGGTGTTGTCTATGTCGGAAACCTGATTGGCGCCGTGGGGTTGGCGGTCGCATTCGGCCTGTCGGGACTGCTGGATGCGCCGATGGGTACCACGGCGGTAAAGCTGGCCGAGGCAAAGGCCAACCTGCCGATTTTCGAAGGCATCATGCGCGGCGCACTATGTAATGCGCTTGTGTGTCTAGCCGTCTGGCTGACCTTCGCCGCCCGCACCGCGGCGGGGAAAATCCTTGCGATTATCTGGCCCATTTCCGGGTTTGTTCTGCTGGGACTCGAGCACTCGGTGGCGAATATGTACTTCTTTCCGCAAGGCTGGGCTGCGGGTGCCGAGGTCAATATCGGCGGCGCCATGTCCAACATGATCAGCGTGACGATTGGGAACATCCTGGGCGGAGGTGCTGGCGTCGCGCTGGCCTATCAGTTCGCGTTCCACGGACCGAAATCGGGCTAGTTGACGGACGGTTATTGCTCCTTCGAACCCAACGGATCCGCACACAGATAGCTTTGCCCATCCGGCAGCCTGCATAAGTTCTCGTAAAACTCGATATCAAGCGTGCCATAGCGCGGGATCAGGTGCTCGGTGTCCTGACGATCCAAATAGCCACTGCAGGCTTCGATGTAATAGCGGTCTTGGCGCGCGTCCGACGCATACCACTGATAAAACGCATAGGACACGGCCAGCCCTTCGTCTTGGGTGGTCCGCAGGGTGTCTTCGAAGGTGGCGGCGATGTCGGTGTGAGAGGCCCAGTGGGACAGCGCGTTCCATGCGGCGTCCTGGCCCTGTTCTTTCATGTGCCATGCGATCAGCAGGGATACGGCGCTTGCGTCCGCCTCAAGCGCGAAAGTGGCCCGAGCATATTCTTTCATGGAAAGGCTGTTGGTCGGGCACATGGCATGGGTGAACTGCCAAAGGTGGCGTAGTTCGTGCAGCAGGATGCCGATTTTCAGGTCGTGGGGAACGGCTTGGTTGATGACGATTTTGTTCTGCTCGACGTCCAGATAGCCAAGCGCGTTGTTCATCTGATCTGAAAAGCACAGTTCAGTCCTTTCGGATTGGATGGCGTCCTGAAGGAAGGGAAAGCTGTCAGCGATCGAGCGCACGTCGTCCAGCAACTTGGACAGGTTTTGCTGATCGCCAGCTTCCGGGGCCGAAAGGTGCAGATCAATGCAGGTCTCTTCCGCAGATGCGGTTTCTGATACGAGCAGATAGGCCAGAGTAAAAATCGCAAGACGCAGCATGGTCGGAATGTTGTCCGCTATCTGCGAAGATGTCCAGTGTTGCGCGCATGCGTGTCAGATCGGTCGAGGGTCTGTTGGCGGGGCTACCCCTCGCGCGTTTCGTTCAACTCCATATGGCCGCCTGACTTGCTGAAGACGCGGCGGAGGATGGGTTCGAAGAACTCCAAAGGCTTCGTTGGATAATCCGGGTCGAACGAGTTCTGATCGTACTCGTGGCAGAACGTCACGCAGGCGTCGTAGTGCGGGCTGTCTTTGTATTTCTCGCGGGCGTGGCGGTCTCCGCCAAGGTGGTGGTTGTAGTAGTAGCCTTGGAAAACGCAGTGGTGTTTCAGGATCCAGTGGGTGCGTTCGCTGACATAGGGTTTCACGATGGCCGCGGCCAATTCGCCGTGGTTGAAAGGCGACAGCGTGTCGCCCAGATCGTGCAGAAGGGCGGCGATGACAAGGTCTTCCGGCTCGCTTGCTGCATGGGCCCGCGTGGCAGATTGCAGCGAGTGCTGATAGCGGTTGATCGGATAGGGGGTGTCTTCCTCGTCCAGCTCTTTCAGAGCGACGAGCAACCGGTCGGCGACGGCGTTTGCATAGGCCTCGTCATACTCCATGACGGCAAGGAAATCTTCCTTGGTGGCGGTCTCGAAACTTGTCCACTTCGGCTTTGGTTTGTCCAGCATGGCGGCCTCCCTTTTGGGTCAGCCTAGCACGGCTTATCCGCCATGCTGGTCATTTTGCGACGTCGCGATCAGGCGGTGTGATCGACCACGGCGACGTGTTGGGCCAGCTCGTTTACATGGCCCATCCATGTGTCGATCAGCGCAGGATCGGCGGTGGCGGCGGTGACGCCTGCGGGCGCTTTGCCGTCCAGAACCATGTCGATCGCCAGCGACACCGGGGTCGAGACCAGACGCGCCATTGCGGTGCCTCGTCCGTCGCCCCACGCGTCCATCACATAGGTTTTGTGATAGGCATCCGCGCCGTCTTTTTCGGCCTTCAGCGCCACGCACATGATGACGCGGTCGGGTTCGCCGTCGTCATACGAGTTTTCGTCCCAGAACTGGTCGGACATTTCCTTCAGGCGGGCGTCTCCTGTTTCGCCTTCCAGCGTTTCAACCTCGGCAAATACGTCTTTCCACGCATCCGCCCAGCCGTTCAGACGCAGGGTGCCGCGCACGAACAGGTCGACGTCCCATGCGGGGTCGAACTTGTAATCCTCCATGAAGGGGAGCGAGTCGCGGTTGGGGTAGACTTCGAAGCTTTCGGTCTGTTGCAGCGGCGCGTCATAGCTGCTGATCGCATCCCAGGGGCGGGCCACGTCGAAAGGCGCACCGTCTTTGATGGATTTCGAAGGCGAACGCAGCGCTTTCAACACACCCAGCGGCGACCAGCTGAACTTATAACGGAACGGGTTCGCGATTTTCGGAACGCCGCCGCAATAGGAAATGAAGCTCAGCTTGTTGCTTGCGTCATAGGCGTCCGACGCGCGGTAGTCCGCGACCAGCCAATGCGCCATCAGATGGTCGATGCCGGGGTCCAGCCCGATTTCGTTCACGCAGGCCAGCCCAGCCTCTTTAAAGGCGCCATCCAGCGCTTTCATTTCGGGGGCGATATAGCTGGAGGATACGAAATGCGCACCATTCTCAAGGCACAGCTTGGCGACGGGGACGTGCAAGTCCCCGGGCAGCATCGACACGGCGATGTCGCCGGGCTTCAGCGCGTCGGCCAGAGCTTCGAGCGAGAAGGCGCGGATGTCTTTGGTCAGGTCGCCGACGGCTTCTTCGGCCTTCTTGACGGTCCGGTTCCAGACCGTGACCTTGCGCCCGTTTTCGATCAGACGACGCAGGCCGGGGATGGCCGACAGGCCGGTGCCACACCAGTGGATTGTCATAACAAGGCTCCTTTCAGCCGAATTTCAGTTTCGCGATGATGATGGAGCCCACCAGAACAATCGCGATTGCGTTGGCGACAACCATGGGCCACGCGGCCAGCATGATGCCGTAGATAAGCCAGAGCGTGACCGACAGCAGCACCAGAAGGTTGGTCGACAGCGACAGGTCTTTGGTCTGTCGCGTGCGCCAAGTGCGGATGGTTTGGGGCATCCAGCAGATCGTGCTGATGATCCCGGCCAGTGTGCCGATCAGGGTCTCCATCAGATGTCCTTCATATGGGTGCGGAAGGTGTCCTCGGCCCGACCCCAGACGCCCGATGTCAGGTCAGTCAAGGTTATGAGCGAGGCCAGAAGCTGCCCCGCATAGTCGATCGAGCTTTCCAGGGGCAGCATCGAGGGCAGGTTGTCGATCGCCATGACGTCCATCACCGGATCCTCAGCCACGCGCAAGGCAGGCGTGTTCCAACTGGTCGCTTTGTTATAGACGGGCACCGGATTGTAGTCGCTGTCGGGGTCGCAGGCCACGTCGCCAATGGCGGTGAGTTTGCGGTCGGCGGTTAGTGCGTCCTTCGGGACGAACACCGGGGTTTGCGGTCCGGCCAGAATGCAGTTGATGAACAGGTCATGGTCCAGAATTTCGGGGAAGGGGCCACCGCTGGCGGTCTCGGCCATGTCCCATTTGGTGACGGTGACGCCCATCGCTTCCATCAGGTCAGACGCGCCAGTACCGACACGGCCAAGGGCGCCGATCACGATGGCGTTCGGGCGGGCGGCGCCGGTGGCGTCCAGCTCGGCACGCAGTTCGCCCATCATGGCGTCTTTGTTCTTGTAGGCGCCAACCGGGCCACACAGCTTGCCATGCTGTTGGGCAGCCCAAGCTTTCAGCGTGACAGCGGCCCCCGCGAACCCAGCCCAATAACCAAACGCGGCCACACGACGGCCGGTTTCATCCACCAGATATTCAAGGTCGTAAAGCGTCCCGCCGCCCGCCTTGAAGCGCTCCAACAGCGCGCGGCCCGAGTGCTGGCCCTTGAAGGCGTGGCCGAACATGATGTGGCGATGGGGCAGGGGGGTGCCGTCCTCGGGCAACTCTTTCAGGCCGAAGATGATCGCGTCCAGCGGCGCGTCGGGCCAGCTGTTTTCAGCCGCGATCTCGCACCCGGCATCCTTGTAGCCCTCAATGCTGATGGCGCGGACGCTGCTTTCCTCGACCGTCACACGGATGCCAGCCTTGATCAGTTCAGCAGCCCCTTCCGGCGTCAAACCGACGCGATCTTCGTTTTCACGTTGTTCTGCACGGACCCAAAGATGTGTCATCCGTTATCCCCCTAGAAATGTGTTTGCGCGTGGTGGCGATCTTTGTGTTCCAGATGCGGAACCGCGTTGTATTGAGTCAGCGTCAGCCCCGCTGGCATCAGCCGCATCCGGTGGATCGAGCTGTTCATGATCGGCAGAATGGTGCGGGTGAACGGGCCAAGGTCCAGCCCCATCACCACCCGCGTGGCCATGCCGATAAACCCGCCCGATGTGAAGATGATCGCGTCTTCGCCGCCTTCGGCAATCTCGTGAATCACCTCGGACACGCGGGTCTGGAAGTCGTGGAAGGTTTCGGGCGCCCCATCGATTTTGCCTTCTTGCCACGCGGCAAAGGTCAGCGGCAGGTGGTCGATGAAGTCTCCGTGCCCGGTCGGATGCGGAATGCCGAATTGGGCGTGCATCCGTTCGGACAGATCGAAATAGCGGACCTCATCCAGACGGGCATCGGCAGTGAAGTCCTCGGTGCCCCATTCCTGTGCGGTTTGCTGGTGGCGCGTCAGAGTCCCGGTGTAATGGCGGGCATATCGCTGGCCGGTGTCGCGCATATGTTCGCCCAACCAACGCGCCTGTTGACGCCCCAGATCGGACAGCCGGTCATAGCCCGCCTCGTCCGTGGCGGTGTTATTCGCTTGTCCGTGTCGGATCAGGGTGATGGTGGTCATTGGCGACTCCTTTCCGCCCATTGCTAGAGAATTGGATCCAATTCGAAAAGGGGGGCTGGCGCAAAAACGATGCCTTGCGTCGGGAATGGCGAACTGACGACGCGACGAGCATGGTTTATACTGAGAGTCGGAATACGGAGGTACGGATGAGCGACGGTATCAAATTCACCCTTGATGGGCGCGAAGTTGTTGCGCGTGATGGCGAAAGCATCTGGGATGTGGCCAAGCGTGAAGGCACGCTTATCCCGCACCTGTGCCACAAGGATGTGCCCAACCTGCGTGCCGACGGTAACTGCCGCGCCTGTGTGGTCGAGATCGAAGGCGAGCGTACGCTGGCCGCGTCCTGCATCCGGGAACCGGCCGATGGCATGGTGGTCACCACCGACAACGCCCGCGCCAAATCCGCCCGTAAGATGGTGATCGAACTTCTGGTCGCCGACCAGCCGGAAGAACGCCACGATGCAGCGGCGCATTTCTGGGATATGGTTGACCTGAACGGGGTCGAGCAAAGCCGCTTCCCGAAGATGGCCGAAGGTCGCGTGCCGCTTCTGGATGACAGCCACGTCGCGATGAGTGTCAATCTGGATGCCTGTATTTCGTGTAACCTCTGCGTGCGTGCTTGCCGTGAAGTGCAGGTGAATGACGTAATCGGCATGGCTGGCCGCGGTCACGATGCCCTTCCGACCTTTGATATCGCGGACCCGATGGGTGCCTCGACCTGTGTGGCCTGTGGTGAATGCGTTCAGGCCTGCCCGACGGGTGCGCTGATGCCTGCCAAGGTGCAGGATACTTCGGATTTCGACAAAGAGGTCGAAAGCATTTGCCCCTTCTGTGGTGTTGGCTGTCAGGTCAGCCTGAAAGTGAAAGGCGACAAGGTCGTCTATGCCGAGGGCATCAATGGCCCCGCAAACGAAGGCCGTCTGTGTGTGAAGGGTCGCTTTGGCTTTGACTACATCAACCACGCGCATCGCCTGACCAAGCCGCTGATCCGTAAGGAAGGCGCTGAAAAAGGCATGAACGTCGACCCGGCCAACCCGCTGACCCATTTCCGCGAAGCGACCTGGGACGAAGCGCTGGACGTCGCCGCCAAAGGCCTGATGAAGCTGCGTGATGAACATGGCGGCGAGGCTGTTGCCGGTTTCGGCTCGGCCAAATGCACCAACGAAGAAGCGTATCTGTTCCAGAAGTTCATCCGTCAGGGCTTTACCCACAACAACGTCGACCACTGCACCCGTCTGTGCCATGCCTCGTCGGTGTCGGCGCTGCTGGAAAACGTCGGTTCAGGCGCTGTAACGGCGACCTTCAATGAAATCGAAAACGCGGATGTGGCGATCGTTATCGGCTCGAACCCGATCGAGAACCATCCCGTTGCCGCGACCTATTTCAAGCAGTTCACCCAGCGCGGTGGCAAGCTGATCGTGATGGATCCGCGCGGCGTGGGCATGGGCCGTTTCGCGACCCACCGCCTGCAGTTCAAGCCCGGTGCGGACGTGTCGATGCTGAACGCGATCATGCATGTGATCGCCGAGGAAGGCCTGCAAGACGATGCCTATATCGCCGAGCACACCGAGAATTGGGAGGCGATGCGCGAGCATCTGAAAGCCTTCACGCCGGAAGCCATGGCCCCGATCTGCGGCATCGACGCGGACGAGCTGCGCGCCGCCGCCCGCACCTTTGCCAGCGGCAAGAACGGCATGATCTTCTGGGGTATGGGCGTCAGCCAGCACGTGCACGGCACCGACAACTCGCGCTGCCTGATCGCGTTGGCGCTGATGACCGGAAATGTTGGCCGTCCGGGCACAGGATTGCACCCGCTGCGCGGTCAGAACAACGTGCAGGGCGCATCCGATGCGGGCCTGATCCCGATGTTCTATCCGGACTATAAGTCGGTGAAGGACGAGGGCGTTCAAGCGCTGTACCGTGACGTCTGGGGGGTCGAAGATCTGAACCCGAACCCCGGTCTGACCGTGGTGGAAATCATGGACGCCGTTTACGATCGCAAGATCAAAGGCATGTATATTCTGGGTGAAAACCCGGCCATGTCGGACCCGGATGTGAACCACGTGCGCGAAGCGTTGCGTCGGATGGAGTTCTTGGTCAGCCAAGACATCTTCCTGACCGAGACCGCTGGTTATGCGGATGTCGTCTTTCCGGCGGCGGCACTGGCTGAAAAGACCGGCACGACGTCAAACACCAACCGTCAGGTGCAGATGTGCCGCCCGGCCGTACCTGCCCCAGGCGAGGCGATGGAGGATTGGGAAATCACCACCGCTCTGGCCAAGCGCATGGGCATGAGCTGGACCTATGACCACCCCAGTCAGATCTATGCCGAGATGGAGCTGGTGATGCCGTCGCTGGCCAACATCACGTGGGACCGTCTGGAGAACCAGAACGCCGTGACCTATCCGTCACTGTCGCCCGTAGATCCCGGTCAAGCCGTTGTATTCGGGGATAAATTCCCGCGTGAAAACGGGCGCGCACGGTTCGCGCCGGCCTCGATCATTCCGCCGGCAGAGACACCGGATGACGAATACCCCATGGTCCTGACCACGGGTCGTCAGCTGGAGCACTGGCACACCGGATCGATGACCCGTCGCGCCACCGTTCTTGATGCGATCGAGCCCGAGGCGAACTGTTCGATGAACCCGAAAACCCTGCGCGAAATGGGCATTGAGCCGGGCGATATGATCCGCCTGACCACCCGTCGCGGTACCATCGACGTGATGGCGCGTGCGGATTATGCGGTGGCCGAAAACATGGTCTTCCTGCCCTTCGCATACGTGGAAGCGGCGGCGAACCTGCTGACCAACCCGGCGCTGGATCCCTACGGCAAGATCGCCGAGATGAAGTTCTGCGCGGTGAAGGTCGAAGTGCCGACCCAGATCGCGGCAGAGTAAATCCCAATAGGCACGATTAGTCGTGGCGGACTGACACACGCGCATGCAAAACTGCGCGTGTGTTGGTTTATGGGATGAAGGCGGTTTCATGTTTGGAAAGCGGAAGACAAGAACGCCGGCGGAAGAGCTGAAAGAGGGCAAGTTCCGCCGATTGTGCAATGTCTATATGCACCGCGAGACCTCGAGGGCGATTGTTGTTCCGATGCTCTATGACGGGATTTATGTCGAAGATGAAGCGGGCATAACACTGTGTGAGACCACGCCCGAGATCTCGTTCGGAGAGATCGTGCGTGATCACTTTAAGGCCAGCAGGCGCGGCTTGATCTCGGGGCTTGGGGCGCGAAAAAAGACTGATTGGCCCGCGTTCAAAACCTCTGGTCTACGATCAGTGGCCCAATTTGAACGCGAGTATATTTGCGTCAGCGTCATGGGCGCAAATGAGGCCAACATCATCGTGCGACTGGAAAGTGATCCGGTTCAATGGGGGCTGAAGATCACGACCCACTGCAACCCGCTATCCGTCGAGGTTTTGGGAAGCGAGCTGAACAAAATCCGCAAGCATTTCCTGAAATGGGAGAAAGCTTAGGCTGTTTCCCGTGCGGCTAACATCCAAGCGTCGATAGCGTTGATCTGATCCGCATCAAGCAAAAGCCCCAGTTTCGAACGACGCCAAACCACGTCCTCCGCCCGTTGGGCGTATTCCTTGTCCATCAGCCAGCGCAGCTCGGCCTCGGTCAGGGTCGCGCCGAAATCTTGGCCAAGATCATTCATGGACGTCGCATTTCCAAGGATGTCGCGCGCCTCGGTCCCATAGGCACGGACCAGTCGCTTGGCATGTCGTGGGGTTAGGAAAGGGAAGTCCTGTTCGATCTTGCCAACCAGCGTGTCGAACCCATCCACCGGGAAGTCTCCGCCCGGCATGGGAACACCTGCGGTCCATCTGTCGGGCAGCGGGCCAAGCACTGCGCCGATCTTTTCCAAAGCACTTTCGGCAAGGCGGCGATAGGTGGTGATCTTGCCGCCGAATATGTTCAGAACCGGCGCGTCCTCTACGTGGTCGGTGCGCAGCACATAGTCGCGGGTGGCTGCCGCCGCCGAGCCTTCGCCGTCATTGAACAACGGGCGGACGCCGGAATAGGTCCAGACCACATCGTCAGCCGCAATTGGGTCCTTCAAATACCCATTGATGAAGGCGATCAGATAGTCACGCTCGTCATCTGTGCAGCGCGGGGGCGTGTCGGCATCCACGTGATCGGCATCGGTTGTCCCGATCAAGGTGAAGTCGGTCTCGTATGGAATGGCGAAGATGATCCGCCCGTCCTGCCCCTGAAAGAAATAGCATTTATCGTGGTCAAACAGGCGCTTGGTGACAATATGGCTGCCGCGGACCAGACGGATGTTGGCGGGCGTGTTGCTGCCAAGCGTTTTGCCCAACATGTCGGCAATCCACGGGCCAGCGGCGTTGACCAACATGCGGGCGGTGACCTGTCGGGTGTCGCCCGTATCGGTGTTTGTCAAAGTCACACGCCAGCCGCCGTCGTGTGGTTCGGCGCTCGTGACCTTGTGGCGCGGGTTGATCTCGGCCCCCCGCGCTTCGGCGTCACGGGCATTCAGAACAACCAGCCGGGCGTCTTCGACCCAGCAGTCTGAGTACTCGAACGCGGTTTCGAACATCGGATTCAGGGGCTGGCCTTCCGGGTCGCTCCGCAGATCAACGCGGGTTGTACCGGGAAGAATTTTCCGTCCCCCCAGATTGTCATAAAGAAATAGCCCCAGCCGTACGAGCCATCCGGGGCGGCGACCTTTCATCCACGGCATGACGGCATTCAGCAGCCGAGACGCCGGTGTTGAGCTGTCGAACCGCATGCTGTGGTGATAGGGCAGGACAAACCGCATCGGCCACGAAATATGTGGCATGGCGCGCAAAAGCGTCTCGCGTTCGGTCAGAGCTTCACGCACCAGCCGGATCTCGAAATACTCAAGATACCGCAACCCGCCATGAAACATCTTGGTCGAGGCAGACGAGGTCGCGCCGCCGATATCCCCCATCTCGGCCAGGCAGACGGACAGTCCACGGCCCGCAGCATCGCGCGCGATGCCGCAGCCATTGATGCCGCCGCCGATGATCAGAAGGTCAAAATCCGTTTGCATGTTCGCCCCAAAAGGTGAGTCGCGTTCACGCGGAGCTTGCTTGAAATGGGTGAAAAAGAGAAGATGATTATGTTCGGAAATATTCGTAATAAGCGGAAAAATGAAGGATGCGCTAGATTTCACGCATGAAACCGGGTCATATGACGTGAAACGAACACCGAGGCTGACATGAGCACGACCCTACGCAAACCCGAGATCCTGAACATCGCCCGACGTGAAGGCAAGGTGACGGTCGACCGTTTGGTCGAGCTGCTGGGTGTGACACCTCAAACCATCCGTCGCGATCTGACCGAGCTGTCCGACGAAGGCGCGCTGGACCGGGTGCATGGTGGCGCGGTGCTGCCGTCGTCGACCGCGAATATTGGCTATGATGCCCGGCGACAGTTGAACCAAGCCGCCAAGGTCGACATCGCGCGGGCCTGTGCGCAGCAAATTCCGAATGATTGCTGCATCTTTCTGAACATTGGCACCACGACCGAGGCCGTCGCGCAGGAGCTGCTGCGCCACAAAGGCCTTCTGGTTGTGACGAACAACATCAACATCGCGGTGATTCTGTCGGCAAACCCAGACGTGCAGGTGATCGTGTCGGGTGGCAGCCTGCGCCGCTCAGATGGTGGGCTGGTGGGCGAGTTGGCGACCGACCTGATCCGCCGGTTCCGCTTCGATATCTCGGTCATCGGATGTTCTGCTTTGAACGCGTCGGGCGACATGCTGGATTTCGACCTGCACGAAGTCAGCGTCAGTCAGGCCATCATGGCGCAAAGTGACAATGTGTGGCTGACCGCCGATCGCAGCAAATTCGAGCGCAAGGCCCCCGTGCGCATTGGCAATGTAGCGGATGTAGACGCGATCTTTACCGATCAGCCACTGCCAGAGGACTGCGCCGCGCTGTGTCAGGTCAACGATACCAAAGTTACGCTGGTTTAACCCCAGCGCACATCGCCCAGAAAAATATAGCCTGCCCCATAGATCGTCTTGATCAGGCGCGGGTTTTTCGGGTCTTCACGCAGCTTCGTGCGCAGGCGCGAGATACGAACGTCCATGGCGCGATCGAAGCTTTCACCCGCCACGCCGCCCAACGTCTCTTGCATTTGTGCACGTGAAATCAATCGCTTGGGGGCATCTAGGAACAGGCGCAGAACCTCGCCTTCCGCATGAGAGAACGCGGTTTCGGTGCCGTCTTCATCTTCCAAAACATAGCGGTCAAAATGTGCGATCCAGCCATTGAAATGCGCCGTGTTTGAGGCCGTGTTGCCGGGTTTCTGATTGCGCAGGCGGGCACGTACGCGTGCAACGACTTCGGCTGGCTCGAAGGGTTTTACGATGTAGTCATCGGCCCCTAGCTCCAATCCCGTCACGCGATCCTGCACCAAGGTTCGACCCGAGATGATGATGATTGACGCGCCTCTTTCCAACGCAAGCCGGTGCACCAAGGTCAGCCCGTCGCGGTCGGGCAGCCCAAGATCCACAAGGCAGACATCTGGGGACATCGTGTTCAACGCGGCTTCAAACTCGGTCGCGCGCGCGAAGGCTGCTGTACGGAACCCCGCTTCTTCCAAGGCGTGCGACAGCATGCGGCGGATTTCGGGTTCGTCATCCAGAATGGCGATCATGTGTTGGGTCACGATGGAACCTCTTGCGACAGGAATGTAGCCAGCTCACTGGTGGTGAACGGCTTGGGCAAAACAGGGAACCCGGCGTTCTTGCGCCGTGGGTCGTCGAGCGGCAGGGATGTCATCAGCAGCATCGGCACATCCAGCCCGGCCTGATCCAGCGCGTCCAGAAACTCGGGCCCTGTCTGCGCGCCTTCCAGTATAACATCAGAAAGGATGAGGCCCAGCCCCTCGATACCGGTCAGGGAAAGAGCGTCTTCAGCCGAGCTTGCTTCGACAACCTGATGGCCCATGCTGATCAGCATCTCCCGCACCGATGTCCGGATGGCTTCGCTGTCTTCGATCAGAAGAACAAGGCGGGGTGATATGGGTTGGGCGGGTATGCGCAGGGGCAGGCGAATGGACACAACGGCGCCACCGGTTTCGTCGCTGTTGAAGATCTTTACCTGACCACCTGCCACTTTGGTTTGGTCATAGACCATAGACAGACCAAGCCCCGATCCTTCGCCGCCCTTGGTGGTGAAAAACGGGTCTAACGCGTGCTCTAAGGCTTCTGGCGCAAAGCCCGGCCCGGTATCGGACACGCGAAACTCGACCCAGGTTTCACGGATCGGGCGAGCGGTCAGGTGTATGGTACCACCCACGTCACCAAGGGCATGGGTGGCGTTGATGATCAGGTTCAAAAGCCCGTCCTGTACCGCGCCGGCGTCCAGAACCAGACGCTTGTCCAAATCGAAGGTCTCGACTTTCAGGTGAATGTTTTCCGGCAAGGTCGGCCCTGCAAGGCTTTCCAACCCTTTCAGCATGTCGGGGACATTTACGGCTTCCATGTGCACATCGCGCCGACCCGAGATTGTGGCGATCCGTTCCAGAAGTGTACCGCCGCGACGTACAGCGGCATTGGTCGCCTGCACCAGTTCCTGCGCGTCATCTCCGATCGACATCTGTGCCAAGCGGCTTTGCAGGCCCATGATGATGGTCAGAAGGTTGGAAAAGTCATGCGCGACGCCGGATGTCAGCTGTGCTGCCAGCTCGCGCTTGCGGGTCTGGGCAAGAGCGGCGCGGGATTGGGCTTCTTCGGTGACATCCATCGATAGGATGTAGACGCCGGTGATCTGCTCTTCGCCTTTGTCGGGGGTCAGCGCCACGCGGATACGGCGGCCTGATGCCTCGTGCGTAAACTCGAATACGCTGGATTCACCATGAAACGCGCGGGTGAAATAGGGACTGATCTGCGCAAAGGCTTCGTCGCCCAACGCTTCATTGGCATGAAGGCCCAGAAGATCGGTCGGGCGGCCCGGGAATACCTTGCCCAGACGCCGGTTCGAGAAGGTGTAATGCAGATTGCGGTCAATTCGCGCGATATGGGCGGGCATCATTTCTGCGGTCAGACGGGTACGGCTTTCCATCAAGGTCAACTGCCGCTTGGTTTCCTCGAGGGCGATGTTGGAAGAGGTCAGCGCTCGGTTGGTCTGGGCCAATTCTTCTGTATAGGTCAGAACCTGATCCGACAGTTCCTCGGACCGGGCCCGCAAGAGCGATTCTTGCCGTTTGATCGGCGTAATGTCCGTGTAGACGGTCACCCACCCCCCTTGCGGAAGCGGGTGCCCTTCGACCGAAATCACACGTCCATTGGCGCGGGTGCGCTCCATGTAATGCGGTTGAAAATCCTTAGCCTGATCGACCCGGGACCGGACAAATTCGTCGATGTCCCCCACCGCGCCATAGTCCCCGCGTTCGGCAAGGTGGCGGATCGTTTCGGCAAACGAAGCACCGGGTTTCGCCAAGTGATCTGGCAAATTGAACATGTCCTGAAATTGACGATTCCCGATGACCAAAGTCAGGCGCCGGTCATAAATGGAGAGCGCCTGTTGAATCAGGTTCAGCCCGGCTTGGGTCAACGTGGCCGTTTCTGAAGATTGTAGTGGCAAGCAATCCCCTCCTGCACCTATCGCTAACACCTGATTTGGCTAGGGAAAAGAGGAATGAGACTCGTCGCAAGGAAATCATTTGGCATTGTAACAATTCGAAAGAATTGGGAAAAAGTGCCGAAACCTTTGACCGCGAGGTTTTTATGGTCAGGGTTGTCGAACAAGATTCGTCCGACAGCCACGTACGTCGGCGGACCGACGGTGGGAGGAAAATTTGGCACAGGATCTAGCCACAGCAGGCGCATTCGCTTCAATTCCGGCGCTACTTGCCCGGAATGTGAAGGAATTTGGTGATCGCCCGGCTTATCGGGAGAAAGAATTCGGGATCTGGCAAAGCTGGACCTGGGCAGAGGCGGCTGAAGAAATTCAGAACCTTGCTCTGGGTCTATTGGCTTTGGGGATCAACCGTGGAGACCACGTGGCCATCATCGGCCGTAACCGTCCGGCCCATTACTGGGCGATGGTTGCCGCACAAAAGGTAGGCGCCGTTCCGGTGCCGCTTTACCAAGATGCGGTCGTGGAGGAGATGGAATACGTGCTGGAACATTGCGGCGCGCGTTTCGTTATCTGCGGTGATCAGGAACAGGTCGATAAAGTGATCGAGGTGCAGGACAGGATCCACCACATCGAACACGTGTTGTACTATGACAAGCGTGGCCTGCGGAAATACGACCACAGCCATCTGCATTGGTATGTCGACATTCAGGAAGAAGGCCGCGTGGCCCATGCTCGTCTGGAAGACGAGATGGCCGTTCGCGAAGCCGAGCTGGATTACGACAGCACCTGCGTGATGCTGTACACCTCGGGCACCACCGGTCGCCCAAAAGGTGTGGTTTTGTCGAACCGCAACATCGTTGAAAGCGCGAAGAACTCGTCCGAGTTCGACAATCTTGGCGTGAACGAAGATGTACTGGCCTATCTGCCGATGGCATGGGTTGGTGACTTCATCTTCTCGCTGGGGCAGGCCATGTGGTCAGGCTTCTGTGTGAACTGTCCGGAATCGGCAGACACGCTGATGTCGGACTTGCGCGAAATTGGACCGACCTACTACTTCGCTCCGCCGCGCGTGTTCGAAACGCAGCTGACGAACGTGATGATCCGAATGGAAGACAGTGGCGACCTGAAATACGCCATCTTCCATCACTTCATGGACTTCGCGAAAGGCGGCGCCGGTGAAAAATACGGTATGCCCAAGCGCAAGGTCACGACCCAGAAGAAAACTCTGGAGCAGAAGATCCGTCACGGGTTCAACTATGCAATGGGGATCGGCTTTGCGGCTGAGACCATCATCGAAAACGGCATTCGTCTGGCCTTTGCCAAACTGCGTCACGGCAAGAACGTGCGCAAGCATTTCAAAGCCAAGGATCCGATCGGTCTGAAACTCTATCGCGGCAACCTGCAGGAATACTTCAAGTATCGCTGCGGTGACGTGCTGGTTTACGGTCCGCTGAAAGACACGTTGGGCTTTGGCCGTATTCGTGTTGGCTATACCGCTGGTGAAGCCATTGGTCCGGAAATCTTCGCGTTCTATCGCTCGATGGGGATCAACCTGAAGCAGCTTTACGGTCAGACCGAAGCCACCGTGTTCATCACGGTTCAGCCTGATGGTGAAGTGCGCAACGACACAGTTGGTGTACCTGCTCCGGGTGTGGAAGTACGCATCGAAGACAATGGCGAGATCTTCTATCGTTCGCCGGGTACCTTTGTTGAGTACTACAACAACCCTGAATCGACCGCCGACACCAAAGATCCTGAAGGCTGGGTTGCCACGGGTGACGCTGGCTTCTTCGACAAGCACAACGGTCACCTGCGGATCATCGACCGCGCCAAGGACGTGGGCAAGATGGCTGATGGCCGGATGTTTGCGCCCAAGTATGTTGAGAACAAACTGAAGTTCTACCCGGACATTCTGGAGGCAGTTGTCTTCGGTAATGACCGCAACATGTGCACCGCCTTCATCAACATCGACCTGACCGCCGTCGGCAACTGGGCCGAACGTAACAACGTGGCTTATGGTTCTTATCAGGAACTTGCAGGGCACCCGGATGTGGTTTCGACCATTCAGGAACACGTTGAAACGGTTAACAAATCGGTTGCTGAAGACGAAATGCTGTCGGGTTGCCAGATCCATCGCTTCCTGATCCTGCACAAGGAACTGGACGCAGATGACGGCGAGATGACCCGTACGCGTAAAGTGCGCCGTAAGATTGTGGAAGAGAAATACGCTCCGCTGATCGACGGTCTCTATGGCGGCAAGACCGAGCAATATATCGAAACCGAGGTCACCTATGAAGATGGCCGCAAGGGTTCGATCAACGCCACCTTGGAAATCCGCGATGCGGCTGTGGTGGATAACACTCAGGGGATGGCGGCAGAATGACAACTGATATGAACGCCGACAGCTACGTCACTGAAGACGGGCGCACTATTGGCCCCGTTGTCATGGACCTTAAAAATATCACACTGCGCTTTGGTGGTGTGGTTGCGATCAAGGACATCAGCTTCAACATCCGCGAAGGCGAGATCCGCGCGATCATCGGCCCGAACGGTGCTGGTAAGTCCTCGATGCTGAACGTCATCTCGGGGTTCTATAAACCCCAGGAAGGCGAGGTTTGGTTCCGCGGGTCGAAACGTCCGCAGATGCGCCCCTATCAAGTGGCGCAACAGGGTCTGGCAAGGACTTTCCAAAACATCGCGTTGTTTGACGGCATGTCCGTGCTGGATAACATCATGACGGGTCGTCTGAACAAGATGAACGCCAACTTGCTTCAGCAAGCGATTTGGAAAGGCAAGGCCGAGAAGGAAGAGCTGGCAAACCGCGAAGCGTGCGAGAAAGTCATCGACTTCCTTGAAATCCAGCACATCCGTAAAACGCCTGTTGGGCGTCTGCCTTACGGTCTGAAAAAGCGTGTTGAACTGGCACGTGCCCTGGCCGCTGAACCGTCGCTGCTTTTGCTCGACGAACCAATGGCTGGCATGAACGTCGAGGAAAAAGAGGACATGTCCCGCTTTATCCTGGACATGAATGACGAGTTCGGCACGACCATCGCGCTGATCGAACACGATATGGGCGTGGTTATGGACCTGTCCGACCGCGTGGTTGTCATGGACTATGGCAAGAAAATTGGGGACGGCACACCTGAAGAGGTGCGCAACAACCAGGATGTGATCGACGCCTATCTCGGCGTGTCACACGACTAAGGGGGGAGACTATGCCTGAACAACTACTCTTTGCGATGGAAGTTACCCTGAACGGCCTGATGGCCGGGGTGCTCTATGCGCTCGTCGCGCTGGGCTTTGTCTTGATCTTCAAGGCGTCCGGTATTTTTAACTTTGCCCAAGGTATGCTGGTGGTGTTCGCTGCCATGACCTTGGTGGGTGTTCAGACGGGGCAAATCCCCTTTGCACACCTGATCAACACGATCTTCGGCACCAAGATCCACCACTTTGGATGGACCGTGCCGACGATTTTGGCGATTATTGTGGCGGGTGCCGCCATGGTGCTTGTCGCTTGGATCATCGAAAAATACATCCTTCAACACCTGATCGGTCAGCCTGACATCATCCTGTTCATGGCCACGATCGGCATGTGGTACTTCATGCACGGCTTCGCACCGTTGATGTGGGGCTCGGAAGTGATGAAACTGGACGTTGGTCTGACCCAAGGTATCAACGAAACCATTGATACGACTACCTATAACTGGTTCGGCTATGGCTTCTTTATCGATAACCTCGATATTGTCGCCGCCATCGTTGCCGCCCTTCTGGTGACCGCGCTGGTGCTGTTCTCGCAATACACCAAGCAAGGCCGCGCCCTGCGTGCGGTTGCGGATGACCACTCGGCTGCTTTGTCGGTCGGTATCTCGCTGCGCTTCATCTGGGTTCTGGTCTGGTCGATTGCTGGCTTTGTGGCCCTTGTCGCCGGGATCATGTGGGGCTCGAAGTCGGGCGTTCAGATCTCGCTGGCCGAGGTTGCACTGAAAGCACTTCCGGTTTTGATGCTGGGTGGCTTCACCTCGATCCCGGGCGCCATCATCGGCGGTCTGATCATCGGTGTGGGCGAGCAGCTGTTCGAATTTGCCATCGGTCCCCTTGTGGGCGGCGCAACCCAAGCCTGGTTCGCTTACGTACTGGCACTTGTCTTCCTCATCTTCCGTCCGCAAGGGCTGTTTGGTGAGAAAATCATCGAAAGGGTCTGATCAATGTTTTACCGCGAAGCTGGTGATTTCAAAACGTCCTACCGTGACGATAACCAGACCTTTCCGATCCGCCTTGACCGGGCTGGATACTGGATTGTCCTGTTCGTCGCCTTCTGTGTGATCCCGTTCTTTGTGAACGACTACTGGGTGAACTCGATCTTTGCTCCGTTCTTCATCTACGCCATTGCGGCGCTGGGTCTGAACATTCTGACGGGTTATGCCGGTCAGGTATCGCTGGGTACGGGTGGTTTCATGGCTGTAGGGGCATATGCCTGCTATAAGCTGATGGTGGCCTTCCCGGACATCAACATCGTGTTCCACGTGTTGATCGCTGGCGGCATCACTGCCGCCGTGGGTGTGGCCTTCGGTCTGCCGTCGCTGCGCATCAAAGGGTTCTACCTTGCGGTTGCGACCCTTGCTGCTCAGTTCTTCCTAGTGTGGCTGTTCAACAAGGTGGCGTGGTTCTACAACTACTCGGCATCGGGTCAGATCAACGCACCTGAGCGTACCGTGTTCGGCGTGATCGTAACTGGTCCCAACACCGAAGCCTGGGCGAAATACATGATCTGCCTGGTATTCCTGGTGGGCGTTGCCTGGGTCGCACGCAACCTGACACGCGGCATGACTGGCCGTAAGTGGATGGGCATCCGCGACATGGACATCGCAGCCGAGATCATCGGGGTGAACCCGCTGATGGCCAAGATGTCGGCCTTCGCTGTATCGTCTTTCTTTGTCGGTATTGCTGGCGCTCTGTTCTTCGCCGTCTATCTGGGCGCTGCAGAAGCAGGTGAAAGCTTCGGTATCACCAAGTCGTTCCTGGTGCTCTTCATGGTGATCATCGGCGGCCTTGGCTCGATCTTCGGATCCTTCGCCGGTGCGGCCTTCATGGTCCTGATGCCGGTTTTCTTGAAGAACGTTTTGGTAGGTACTCTGGGCTGGCCCACTGAGATCGCTGCCGAACTGGAGTTCATCATTGTTGGTGGTTTGATCGTGGTCTTCCTGATCCTCGAACCCCATGGTTTGGCCCAACTGTGGCGTCTCACAAAAGAGAAGCTGCGCCTGTGGCCCTTCCCGCACTAAGCGGGGGAAACGATCCGGACATCCGGCCATGAGGAGCGGTCGGGTGTCCAAACGCAATGCTGCCCATAAGGGCACAATATTTTGCTAATCTAGGGAGGAAGCAAATGACTTTTAAACGTGTTGCCGCGGCGTCTGTAGCCGCACTGATGGTAGGCTCGCCTGTAATGGCGGATCTGGTATTCCCATCGCTGAGCTATCGGACCGGTCCGTTCGCCGCTGGTGGTATTCCTTACGCCGACGGTTTTGCCGACTACTTCACGCTGCTCAACGAGCGTGACGGTGGTATCGGTGGCGTAGCAGTTCAGACACCCGAGTGTGAAACTGCTTATAACACCGAAAAAGGTGTGGAATGCTACGAAGCCACCAAAGGCGAAGGCGCTCTGGCCTATAACCCGCTGTCGACTGGTATCACTTATCAGCTGATCCCCAAAGCGACCGCTGACGACATTCCGCTGTACACCCCCGGTTACGGCCGTACCTCGGCCGCGAACGGCGATGTGTTCAGCCACGTGTTCAACTTCCCGGCCAACTACTGGAACGGTGCTTCGGCAGCTATCAACCACGTTCTGGACCTGAACGGTGGCGATCTGAACGGCAAGAAAATCGTTCTGCTGCACTTCAACGGCGCCTACGGTAAAGAGCCGATCCCGACCCTGACCAAACTGGGCGAAAAGCACGGCTTCGATCTGACCACTATTCCGATCGACTATCCGGGCCAGGAGCAGAAAGCTCAGTGGCTGCAGATCCGCCGCGAGAAGCCTGACTACGTTCTGTTCTGGGGCTGGGGCGTGATGAACCAGGTTGCCATTCAGGAAGCCGCAAACATCCGCTACCCGATGGACCAGTTCATCGGTGTATGGTGGTCCGGTGCAGAGCATGACGTGAAGCCTGCTGGCGAAAAGGCCACCGGTTATAAAGCGATGACCTTCCACGGTGTTGGTTCGGACTATCCGGTCTTTGGCGACCTGCAGAAATACGTTGTAGACGCTGGTAAAGCAGCGGGCGACGGCTCCAACGTTGGTACCGTTATCTACAACCGTGGTGTTTACGCTGCGATGATGCTGGCTGAAGCTGCAGCGAAAGCTCAGGAAATCCACGGTGTTGCAGACATCACCTCGGGTCAGATGCGCGATGGTCTGGAACAGCTGGAAATCACCAACGCACGCATGGCCGAACTGGGCATGGAAGGCTTCGGCCCCGAGTTCAAAGTGAGCTGTGCAAACCACGGTGGCCCGGGCGCGATTGCGATCCAGCAGTGGGATGGTGCTGCCGGCAAATGGTCGCTGATCACCGACTTCTCGGGATCGGACATGGATGTTATCCAGCCGCTGATCGACGCTGACTCGGCTGCTTATGCTGCTGAAAACAAAATCGAGCCGCAGTGTAACTAATACACCGGCACGCGTCCGGGCCTTCGGGCCCGGACGACCCCTAGAAACGACTACGAACAGGACGCCCTGATATGCTGGACGCTGAAAAGACCGCAGAGACCCTGCTTGAGGTCAACAATATCGAGGTCATCTACAATCACGTGATCCTCGTGCTGAAAGGCGTAAGCCTGTCTGTTCCCAAGGGCGGCATCACTGCGCTGCTTGGTGGTAACGGTGCAGGAAAAACGACGACCCTTAAGGCCATTTCGAACCTGCTTCAGGCAGAGCGCGGCGAAGTGACCAAAGGTACGATCGATCACAAGGGCGAGAACATCGCCGAATTGAACCCGGCCGCATTGGTGAAACGCGGTGTCATTCAGGTGATGGAAGGCCGTCACTGCTTTGAACACCTGACCGTTGAAGAGAACCTTCTGACCGGTGCCTACACGCGCACAGATGGTCGGGCCGCGGTCGCGAAAGACCTGGAAATGGTCTATGAGTACTTCCCGCGTTTGGCCGAGCGCCGCAAGTCGCAGGCTGGTTATACCTCGGGTGGTGAGCAACAGATGGTCGCAATGGGCCGCGCAATGATGTCGCGCCCGGATATGATCCTTCTGGACGAACCGTCGATGGGTCTGGCCCCGCAGCTGGTAGAGCAGATCTTCCAGATCGTGAAACGTCTGAACGAAGAGCAGGGCACCACGTTCCTGTTGGCCGAACAGAACACCAACGTGGCGCTGAAATATTCCCACTATGGTTACATTCTGGAAAATGGCCGCATCGTGATGGACGGCCCCGCTGCCGAACTGCGCGAGAACCCGGACGTTAAGGAATTTTACCTTGGTATGTCGGATGAAGGTCGTAAGAGCTTCCGCGACGTGCGCTCGTATCGCCGCCGTAAGCGTTGGCTGGCCTAATTCGGCCCGCCCTCCACGGCGACCCAACTTTAACATGATTTAATCGCCGATCTTGGTCGGCGCAGACAGAGGTTATGCTCATGTCCAACTATTTTGATGCGCTCGAGACCCGTTCGGAAGATGAACGCGCCTCTGGTTTGGCGGCAGCCCTGCCTGAACAGATCGCCCGCGCACAAGCGCTGGCTGGCTATGCCAATCTGCTGGCGGATGTCGACGCGGCAAGCGTCACGTCGGCCGGGGCTCTGGCTGCGCTGCCAGTTTTGCGTAAATCCGAGATTGGCAAAGCGCAGGCGGCAGATGGCCCCTTGGGTGGGTTCGGAGGTCTGCCGACGCATGAGTTTGCGCATATCTTCCAAAGCCCCGGTCCTATCTATGAACCCGGTGGTGTTGGCCATGACTGGTGGCGCATGGGGCGTTTCCTGAGCGCCTGTGGCATCGGCAAGGGCGACATCGTGCAGAACTGCTTCGGGTATCACCTGACGCCCGCTGGCATGATCTTTGAGAACGGTGCACGCGCCGTTGGCGCGGCGGTTATCCCCGCCGGCGTCGGGCAGACCGAACTTCAGGTGCGCGCCGCTGCCGATATCGGCACCACGGCTTATGCCGGCACGCCCGACTATCTGAAGATCATTCTGGATCGTGCGGATGCGGATGGCGTGAAGCTGAAGATCACCAAGGCTGCTGTCGGCGGCGGGGCGTTGTTCCCCAGCCTGCGTCAGGAATACGCCGACCGTGGCATTACCTGCCTACAAAGCTATGCGACCGCCGATCTGGGCAACGTTGCGTATGAAAGCGATGCGATGGAAGGCATGATCGTCGATGAAGGCGTGATCGTCGAGATCGTCCGCCCTGGCACCGGTGATCCCGTTGCACCAGGCGAGGTGGGCGAGGTCGTTGTGACAACGTTGAACCCCGATTATCCGCTGATCCGTTTCGCAACCGGCGATCTGTCGGCTGTCCTGCCGGGTGTCAGCCCCTGTGGCCGTACCAACATGCGGATCAAGGGCTGGATGGGCCGCGCAGACCAGACCGCCAAGATCAAGGGTATGTTCGTCCGTCCCGAGCAGGTCGCAGATTTCGTCGCCAAGCACGCCGAGATCGCCAAGGCCCGCGTCATTGCCACCCGCGAGGGTGAGATGGACGCCATGACCGTTCAGGTCGAGGCTGACGGCGGGAACGCTGACGCCTATGCCAAATCGGTGGCGGATACGCTGAAACTGAAAGGCAAGATCGAACTGGTCGCTCCGGGCAGCTTGCCCAACGATGGCATCGTCATCGACGACCAGCGCGTCTACGACTAAGCCCAATTTTATCAGGCTTCCTCCCGGAAGGGGCTGGGGAAACCCGGCCCTTTCTGTTTTTGTGGGGTGGCTTGCAAGCAGCGCTTTCGAAGCGATGCGCCAAACACAAAAAAGCCGCCCAGAGGGCGGCTTTTTCTGTAACGCTGCTGAAGCGATTAGCCCTGACGGGCTTTGAACCGGCGCTGCGTCTTGTTGATCACGTATACGCGGCCTTTACGGCGCACGACACGGCAATCACGGTGACGGTTTTTCAGCGAGCGGAGCGAGTTGCGAACTTTCATGGTCCTTCTCCTTCAACGCGGCGCTGCGGTTGCGCCTGGGCTTCAGTTTACCTTCTGACCTTTCGGTCATCTGGCGGTTCATGGTGGGCGATACTGGGATCGAACCAGTGACCCCTTCGATGTCAACGAAGTGCTCTACCGCTGAGCTAATCGCCCTAAAATCTCTGCCGAAACAGCCTATTCAGGCCGATCCAAACGATACGACGCGGGAAAGCCCGCGCCAGTTCGCGTTGCTATAAAAGGAGTCGGGGCCACGCGCAAGGGCTTTTGGCAAGAGTTTTTTACTTTATAAAGAGCTTAGGAGGCAAAGATGCTCGGGCAGACATTTTCGTTGTATCGTCCACGGTTCGAGGACACCAGCGTCGTTTTCGCGTCGCCGCATAGTGGGTCCCACTATGATGAGGTGTTTCTGAACGAGACTGTTCTTGACGAACGCACCATCAGATCGTCTGAAGACGCCTATGTTGATAGGCTTTATGCCTTTGCGACCGAGTGCGGCGCCCCGTTTCTATGCGCCAACACCCCGCGCGCTTATGTGGACCTGAATCGCGGCGCGGACGAACTGGATCCTGCATTGATTGCCGGCTTGCGCCGATCAACGCTGAACCCGCGCATATCCTCGGGGCTAGGCGTGATTCCACGCGTCGTGGCAGGGGGGCGGGCGATTTATCGCGGGAAGATGACCTTGGGGGCGGCGCAGAAGCGACTAAGCGCCCATTGGCATCCTTATCACAACACGCTCCGCCAACTTATGGATGAACGCCAGGCCAGATTCGGGCAGGCAATCTTGCTGGACTGCCATTCGATGCCGCACGAGGCTTTGGCCAGTCTGCGCCGCAACTCGTCGGACATGCCTGAGATCGTTCTGGGTGACAGATTCGGAGCGTCAGCAGGCGCCGAGATCGTCGACGCGGTCGAGGCGGCTTTTCAAAATGCTGGGTTCCGTACAGCACGCAACATGCCTTTTGCTGGCGCGTTCATGGCGCAGCACTATGGTCGTCCTCAAGTTGGGCGTCACGTTGTTCAGATCGAGATCGACCGCGCGCTTTACATGGACGAGGCATCGATCACACCGAACTATCGCTTTACCGAGATTCAGAACCGTCTTCGTGCCGTTATCGCGCAGATTGCTGATTTCGGCCGTCGCGATTCGGCGCTGGCTGCC
Source organism: Aliiroseovarius pelagivivens (assembly GCF_900302485.1). NCBI lineage: Bacteria > Pseudomonadati > Pseudomonadota > Alphaproteobacteria > Rhodobacterales > Paracoccaceae > Aliiroseovarius > Aliiroseovarius pelagivivens. The sequence goes on from NZ_OMOI01000002.1 coordinate 807,292, forward strand.
GAATAACACTTAACGAAGCCCACGCCCTTTCTTGATCGCGTCCTTCCCAAAGCGTGCACGGATTTTATCTGTGGCCCTTTCCGCCTGACGCCTCTGTTCCGCGTTTGGGTCCAGCAGATCCTGCGTCACATCCGTTTGGATGGCAGGGCCGATATGGCTGAGCCCGACGCCGATCAGTCGAAACGGTCCCTTGTCCAGTACAGTGTCCAGCAGAGCACGGGCAGTGCGATAGATGCGATCCGCAGAGTGGGTCATGTCCCCCAGATTGCTTTGCCGACTAAGCGCACGAAAATCGGCGCGTTTCAGTTTCAGGGTCACAACCTGCCCCGCCATGTCGCGCGCCTTTGCTCGGTCCGAGACATTTTCGGCCAGACGCCATAGATGGCCGTCCAGAAGATCAGGGTTGGCGGTGTCCTCGAAAAACGTGGTTTCGTTCGAGATCGACTTGATCGGCGCATTGGCCGAGACGCGTCGTTTGTCCTGACCGCGCGCCAGATGCCACAGACGCTCGCCCATGCCGCCAAAGCGGGCCACAAGGTCTTCCTTGTCCCAGCGCAGCAGGTCCTCGAACGTGTGAACGCCCGCCTTGTCCAGCTGCGCCTGACTGACGCCGCCCACGCCCCAGATCAGGCCCACGGGTTTGTCGCGCAGGAAGTCCATTGTCTCGGCCTTTCCAATGACTGAAAATCCGCGCGGTTTATCCAGATCGGACGCAACCTTGGCCAAGAACTTGTTGTGGCTCAGCCCGATGGATCCGGTCAGACCCAACTCGTCCTTCATCCTGTTGGTCAGTCGCGCCAGCATGACCGCTGGAGGCACGCCATGCAGCTGGGCGGTGCCGGTCATGTCTAGAAAAGCTTCGTCCAGCGACAGGGGCTCAATGGCGGGGGTCAGTTCATCCATCATCGCGCGGATCTGTTTCGAGACGGCCGCATAGTGGCTGCCGCGCGGGCGGATCACCACCGCGTCTGGGCACAGTTTAAGTGCCTGAAACATCGGCATGGCCGAGCGCACGCCCCGAATGCGCGCGACATAGCACGCCGTCGACACTACGCCCCGTTTGCCGCCCCCAATGATCACCGGCTTATCCGCCAGTTCCGGGTTGTCGCGCTTTTCCACCGAAGCATAAAACGCGTCGCAATCCATATGCGCGATGCTCAGATCAAACAGTTCCGGATGCGACAGCACGCGGGGGCTGTTGCAGGACGGGCAGCGGCGGCCCGTGTCGAACTGGGTCAGGCATTTTCGGCACAAGGATGGCATGGCGTGAAATTAGCGGATGCGGAGGCCGGGGAACAGGCCTAGTCTGGCGTCATGTTCACGGGCGATTACATGGGTGCAAAACTGGTTCTGCTGATGGGCGGGAAACTTGTTACGATCCTGCGGGATGATCGCCCGGATATCCCGTATCCGGATATGTGGGACATGCCCGGGGGTGGGCCAGAACCGGGGGAAACACCCGAGGATTGCGTGCTGCGCGAAACGTGTGAGGAGCTGTCTTTGGTGATTTCGCCGGATCAACTGATCTGGAAGCAGCGTTTTGAAAGCCCTCATGTTGCGGGAACCTTTTCGTGGTGGTTCGGGGCGGTATTGCCTGAAACGGCACGGGACCAAATTCAGCTGGGGGACGAAGGGCAATGCTGGCGACTGGTTGCGCCCGAAGACTGGCTGGCAGACCCACGTTCGATTGCCTATTTCAAGCCCCGAGTGCAGGCCGGTTTGGACGCGATTTCGCGCATTAACAGTTGAAATTCGGGCATTTCATCCCCATCTATCAACCTGACGTGGACAGTGAAAGGCCATCTTAATGGATGAGATTCTTATCGGTATTGGCGGCGGCAACATTGTTTTGCTTCTGCTGGCCGCATTTCTGATTATTACAGTATTCCGGGGCGTAAAGATCGTTCCGCAAAGTGAAAAATATGTGGTCGAACGTTTCGGCCGTTTGCAGTCGGTCCTTGGGCCGGGCATCAACTTTATCGTGCCGTTTCTGGATCGGGTGCGCCACAAGGTGTCGATCCTTGAACGCCAGCTTCCGACAGCCAGTCAGGATGCGATCACATCGGACAACGTATTGGTTCAGGTGGAAACCAGCGTGTTCTACCGCATTCTTGAGCCGGAAAAGACGGTGTATCGTATCCGCGATGTCGACGCCGCGATTGCGACGACCGTTGCAGGTATCGTGCGTGCCGGCATTGGCGAGATGGAGCTGGACGAAGTTCAATCGAACCGTCAGCAGCTGATCTCGCAGATCAAGCAGCAGGTTGCGGATGCCGTGGATGACTGGGGTATTGAAGTGACCCGCGCCGAGATCTTGGACGTGAACCTTGACGCCGCCACCCGTGAGGCAATGTTGCAGCAGCTGAACGCCGAACGCGCCCGTCGTGCGCAAGTGACCGAGGCTGAAGGTACCCGTCGCGCGGTCGAGCTTCAGGCCGACGCCGAGCTTTACGCCGCGCAGAAAGAGGCCGAAGCCCGTCGTGTGTCCGCCGACGCCGAAGCCTATGCGACCGAGGTCGTGGCGAAGGCGATCAAGGAAAACGGTATCGAAGCCGCACAGTATCAGGTTGCCCTGAAGCAGGTCGAAGCTTTGACTGCTGTGGGTGCAGGTGAAGGCAAGCAAACCATTATCCTGCCCGCCCACGCGCTTGATGCCTTCGGCGATGCCTTCAAATTGTTGAAAGGAAAAGCGTGATGCTTTGGTCAGTCTGGTGGGCGTGGATCGGTGGGGCGATCGCGCTAGTCATCCTCGAAATCCTCGCGCCGGGCTATATCTTCCTCGGCTTCGCGATTGGCGCAACGGCTGTTGGGGTGCTTTTGGCGCTCGGTGCAAGTCTTAGCTTGCCAATCCTGCTGGTGATCTTCGGCGCAGTGTCGCTTGCGTCTTGGCTGGTCCTTCGCATGGCCTTCGGGGTGCGTAAGGGGCAGACCAAAACCTGGGACACCGACATCAACGAGCTGTAAGGCCCGACCACTATCGAAACGAAAACACCCCGCTCTGATCAGAGCGGGGTGTTTTGCTTTTAGATTGCTGCCAGTTCCGCCAGCACCGCTTGGGCTGCGGCGCGGGGGTCGGGGGCGTTTCGGATCGGGCGGCCCACCACGATGTGGTCGGCGCCATCCTTGATGGCCTGTGCGGGTGTCGCCACGCGCTTCTGGTCGCCCAACGCGGCGCCTGCCGGGCGCACGCCGGGGGTGACGATCAGTTTGCCTTCCGCTTCGGGCAGGGCGCGGATCAGCTTGGCCTCTTGCGGCGAGGCGATAACGCCATCGGCGCCTGCCTCCATCGCGCGGGCGGCGCGTTCCAGTACCAGATCCTGCACGTTGCCCGGCTTGATCAGCCCCGCATCCAGATCCGAACGATCCAGCGAAGTCAGGATGGTCACAGCCAGGATCTTCATATCCTTGCCACCTTTGCCCTCGGCAGCGGCGCGGACCACATGCGGGTCGCCATGCACGGTCAGGAAATCCAGATCGAACTGCGACAGGCCACGCACTGCGGCCTCGACCGTGTTGCCGATGTCGAACAGTTTCATATCCAGAAAGATCTTCTTGCCGAACTCGTCTTTCAGCTCGTTCGCCAAAGCAAGTCCGCCACCGGTCAGCATCCCCAGCCCGATCTTGTAGAAATTCACGGCGTCGCCAAGTGTTTCGGCCAGTTTCAACCCTTCCAGCGCGTTAGGCACATCGAGGGCTACAATCAAACGATCATCGGTCATGTCTGGGGTCTCCGTTCCGGTTCGCGAGTTCCTACGCCTATGCGATGAAAAACGCAAATCTGTCGCGCTTGATCGGCTTGAATTTCCACCCCGAAACCCCATTTTAATCCCGAGGCCCAATAAGATGTGCTGCAAGAGCGGGCATCTACGAATAGGGCGCTTGAAAAGGAGAGTGACATGGATTTGTCGAAGTTCACTGAACGGTCACGCGGCTTCATTCAGGCTGCACAGACCATCGCGATGCGCGAAAACCACCAGAGACTGGTACCCGAACATTTGCTGAAAGCCCTGATGGATGATGAGGAAGGCATGAGTGCCAACCTGATCACCAAGGCAGGCGGCGCGCCGGATCGCGTGCGCGCGGCTGTGGATGCGGCCATTGGCAAGCTGTCCAAAGTGACGGGCGATGGGGCTCAGGTCTATATGGACAACAAGACGGCCAGCGTGATTGACGAAGCGCAGAAGCTGGCCAAGAAAGCTGGCGACAGCTTTGTTCCGGTTGAACGACTGCTGACGGCTTTGGCTGTCGTGAAGTCAAATGCGCGCGAAGCGTTGGATGCAGGCGCCGTGGATGCCATAAAGCTGAACGCCGCCATCAACCAAATACGCCAAGGACGCACGGCGGACAGCGCCAGTGCCGAAGACAGCTATGAAGCGCTGTCGAAATACGCACACGACCTGACCGTGGCAGCGGCAGAGGGCAAGATTGATCCGATCATCGGACGTGACGAAGAAATTCGCCGCACGATGCAGGTTCTGTCGCGTCGTACCAAGAACAACCCGGTTCTGATTGGTGAGCCCGGCGTGGGTAAGACCGCGATTGCCGAGGGTCTGGCGCTGCGCATCATCAATGGCGACGTGCCTGAAAGCCTGCGCAACAAGAAACTGATGGCTTTGGATATGGGCGCACTGATCGCCGGCGCGAAATATCGTGGCGAGTTTGAAGAGCGTCTGAAGGCGGTTCTGAACGAAGTCACCGACGCTGCAGGAGAGATCATCCTGTTCATCGACGAGATGCACACACTTGTGGGTGCCGGGAAGTCGGATGGTGCGATGGATGCGGCCAATCTGATCAAGCCTGCGCTTGCACGGGGCGAGCTGCACTGTGTGGGTGCCACCACGTTGGATGAATACCGCAAGTACGTTGAAAAAGACGCAGCACTGGCCCGTCGTTTCCAGCCTGTGATGGTCGAAGAGCCGACGGTGGAAGACACGATCTCGATCCTGCGGGGCATCAAGGAAAAGTACGAGCTGCACCACGGGGTGCGGATCTCGGACAGCGCTTTGGTGGCGGCGTCGACCCTGTCGCACCGCTATATCACCGACCGCTTCCTGCCGGATAAGGCCATCGACCTTGTGGACGAGGCGGCCAGCCGTTTGCGGATGGAAGTGGACTCCAAGCCGGAAGAGCTGGATGCGCTGGATCGTCAGATCCTGCAAATGCAGATCGAGGCTGAAGCGCTGCGCGTGGAAGATGACAAGGCGTCGAAGGATCGGCTTCAGAAGCTGGAAGCCGAACTTTCGGACCTGAACGAGAAATCTTCCAGCCTGACGGCGAAGTGGCAGTCTGAGCGCGACAAACTGGAAGGTGCGCGTGATCTGAAAGAGCAACTGGACCGCGCCCGTGCCGAACTGGATGCCGCCAAGCGCGAGGGCAATCTGGCGAAAGCTGGCGAGCTGTCCTACGGCGTCATTCCAGAGCTTGAGAAAAAGCTTGAGGAAGCTGAAGGCGCTGAGGCTGACATGATGGTCGAAGAAGCCGTGCGGCCTGAACAGATCGCAAGTGTCGTTGAACGCTGGACGGGCATCCCGACCTCGAAGATGCTGGAAGGCGAACGCGAGAAGCTTCTGCGCATGGAAGAAGAGCTTGGGCGTCGTGTGATCGGTCAGAATTCGGCTGTGACCGCTCTGTCCAACGCTGTGCGTCGGGCACGTGCTGGCCTGAATGATGAGAACCGTCCGCTGGGATCGTTCTTGTTCCTTGGCCCAACCGGTGTCGGTAAGACTGAACTGACTAAGGCTGTGGCAGAGTATCTGTTCGACGATGACAGCGCCATGGTGCGCATTGATATGTCCGAGTTCATGGAGAAACACGCCGTGGCCCGTCTGATCGGCGCGCCTCCGGGCTATGTCGGCTATGACGAAGGCGGTGTGCTGACCGAAGCCGTTCGCCGCCGTCCGTATCAGGTCGTGTTGTTCGACGAGGTCGAGAAGGCGCACCCGGACGTGTTCAACGTGCTTCTGCAGGTCTTGGACGACGGCGTCCTGACCGACGGGCAGGGGCGCACCGTGGACTTCAAGCAGACGCTGATCATCCTGACGTCGAACCTTGGCGCGCAGGCACTCAGCCAGCTGCCGGACGGGGCCGATGCCTCGGACGCGAAGCGTGACGTGATGGACGCGGTGCGGGCGCATTTCCGCCCCGAGTTCCTGAACCGTCTGGACGAGACGATCATCTTCGATCGCCTAAGCCGCGAGGACATGGATGGCATCGTCGAGATCCAGCTGGGCCGCCTGACCAAACGTCTGGGCCGTCGCAATATTGCATTGGATCTGGATGCAGCTGCGAAGAAGTGGTTGGCCGACGAGGGCTATGACCCTGTCTTCGGGGCACGTCCGCTGAAGCGCGTCATCCAACGTGCGCTTCAGAACCAACTGGCCGAGATGCTGCTGGCTGGCGACGTGATGGACGGCGACACGATCACCGTCAGCGCCGGGGCCGAAGGGCTGTTGATCGGGGATCGGGTATCTAGCTCGAACCGGCAACCGCCCGAGGACGCTGTGGTGCACTAACTCAAAAAACAGAAAGAGCCCGCTTTCCGGCGGGCTCTTATTCTATGGGCCAACGACCTCTATATGCACCTTTGCGCAATGCCCGCACTTGTTGACGCGTATTGGGTAATAGATTATTCGCTCGATACACGCTTGAGGCATAATGCCTTTTGCAATGGAGATTTTATGAAAGAGCCCCGGGCCTAACGCCCGTTCCTGGCGACCACATACAGGAACACCAACAAAAATAGGCACACTCATGCGCGATGCTGGGTGGCCCTGTTTCTGTACTTTCGTAAGATCGAGTCATCCCAATGAATATCTCAAGACACGAACAACGTGTTTTGCATGAACTCGCCCTTGGCGGGTCCATCCATCACGAACGTCTGGAAAACGGAAAGATCCATGACGTCACCTGCTTTACCCGCGACGGTTTTATCCTAACCGACTGCTCACTCGGCATATTCCAGCGCCTTTTGAAGAAACGCTTCATTCGGTCCCAAAACGGTGCACCCTACCGGGTGTCCGCTTTGGGCATCAAATCCGTACGCGCTCAAATGAACCAAAGATAGGAAAGAACAATGAACAAAGCTGAAATCGAATCGTTGGTAAAAACCCATCTATTGGCATTTGGTGAAGACGAGGGACCCGAGGTCGCCCAGTTGGCTGAAGCGTTTCTAGCACTGCCAGAGACAATCTCGGTCAGTGTTGAACGCGATGGGCAGGTCGTTGGCAACGTCCTGTTTACCCCGTTTGCCTTTACGGATCATCCGCAAACCAAGTGCTATTTGTTGGCCCCTTGCGGTGTGTTGCCCGGATATCAAGGGTGTGGGATCGGAAAGGAACTGATGGAGACGAGTATCGAGCATCTGAAATCCATCGGAACGGATGCGGTGTTCGTGCTGGGCGTCCCGACGTTCTATCCGCGCTATGGGTTCATTCCGACCAACAAACAGACGCCGTACCCCGATCTTCTGACCATGCCGGAGGCTTGGATGGCGCTTGAGCTGACGGCTGGTGCGGTGAAGCCGCTGAACGGAAAAACCGTCGCTACGGAACCTATTATGCACCCCGAATTTTGGGACACTTCCGCATACGGGTGAACCGATCTTGCTTGCATCGAAGGTTGGATGGGCCGGAAAGGTGCTTGCGAACACAGAGTGCCCGGTACGCGCTGTTTTGGTGGGGCACTGACAAGGTCCCTTCGGGCGATGCAGGCATCAGTTCCATCGCCCAAAAGGGTGCGCCCGCCGATTTTCACCGGCGGGCGCTTTCTTTTGTGAGTGGTGGGGTGGGGAATTAGGTTTCGTTCGGGATCAGGCCGGCCTCTTGTGCGGCGGCCAGTTCCTCGGCGTCCAGCGCGCCGTCATCATTGGCGTCGGCCTCCGAGAAAGCCTCGGGCGTGACGTCCGGATACATGGCAACGGTTTCTTCAATCGTCACCATGCCGTCCTCGTTTGCATCCAAGCCTTCCGCGAAGGCGGCGGTTGCGGCGGTCAGGACGATGGCGCTGGTCAGAGTTGCGAGTTTCATATGTAGCTCCGTGAGTTTTGTAATTCTGTATGCGTCTGAATGAACGCAGAGGCAGAGAACCACGGGGTGCGAGGCCGTGCAGGGGTAATCGCTGGACTGGGCCGAAACCAGCAGAGCATCGCGAATTTCGCGTCTACTCATAGGCGAGGAATGGGTCATGCAAGGGGGCCGGGATCGGGAAGGCGAGGCTCCACCGACGCAAGTTCCGGATTTCGGCGGGGCTTTGCCCAGAATGCCCGGCGCGCACGTCTCGGCGGATTTCACCCGTGCCGAATCCTCCTGCACATAAAAGTCAGCAACTGTGTCTTTCCCTTGCGCGTGGTCACGCTACACTCGCGCCTGAAACGGAGGGAACGGTATGCAGTCGATGTTCTGGGCAATCGAGCTTTTGGCTCAGGTGTTGATCTTTGCGGTGGGGGTCATCCTCGTGCTGGTCGCGATACTTTATATAATAGATCGCTTTCAGACCCACGATGCGGTGCGCCGGAACTATCCGGTGATCGGGCGCTTCCGTGCGCTGTTCTCGAACCTAGGCGAGTTCTTCCGCCAGTACTTCTTTGCCATGGACCGGGAAGAGCTGCCCTTTAACCGGGCACAGCGTCATTGGGTCGAACATACCGCGGCAGGGCACGGCAACACCTTGGCGTTTGGGTCGACGCGAAACCTGAACGTGGTTGGCACTCCAATCTTTGTGAATGCGGCGTTTCCCCCGCTGGATAATCAGTTTGCCCAGACGGCCCCGATGATCATCGGCCCGCATACGCGGTCTCCGTTTGAGGCGAAGTCGATCTTCAACCTGTCCGGCATGAGCTATGGCGCATTGTCCCGTCCGGCGGTCGAGGCGCTGTCGATTGGCACGGCCAAGGCAGGTGTCTGGATGAACACTGGGGAAGGGGGCTTGTCGCCCTATCACCTGAAAGGCGGCGGCGATGTCGTGTTCCAGATCGGAACCGCCAAATATGGCGTGCGCGATCATGACGGCAACCTGTCCGACGACAAACTGCGCGCCGCTGCCGCCCATCCCGAAGTAAAGATGTTCGAGCTGAAGCTGGCGCAGGGGGCGAAGCCCGGTAAGGGGGGCATTCTGCCCGCCGAAAAGGTGTCCGCCGAAATCGCCGAGATCAGAGGCATCCGCGAAGGCGAGGCCTCGATCTCCCCAAACCGCCACCCCGAGGTCGACGATTGGGACGACCTGTTGGATATGCTCACACATATAAGAGAGGTGACCGGCAAACCTGTGGGGTTCAAAACAGTTGTCGGCGCGACCCAGCCGTTTGAAGAGCTGTTTGACCGGATCGCGGCCCGCGGGGTCGATGCTGCCCCCGATTTCATCACCATTGATGGCGGCGAGGGCGGCACGGGCGCTGCCCCCATGCCCTTGATGGATCTGGTTGGCATGCCCATCCGCGAGGCTCTGCCGCAAATCGTGGACCTGCGCGATGCGCACGGCCTGCATGAGCGGATCCGGATCATTGCCTCGGGCAAGCTGGTGAATCCCGGGGACGTGGCTTGGGCGATTTGTGCGGGGGCGGACTTTGTGGTGTCAGCGCGCGGCTTCATGTTCTCGCTGGGCTGCATTCAGGCGCTGAAGTGCAACAAGAACACCTGCCCGACCGGCATCACCACGCATGACCCCCGTTTTCAGAAGGGTCTGGTGCCGGAAGACAAATGCGTGAAGGTCGCGCGCTATGCTAAGGGCATCGTGAAAGAGGTCGAAACCATCGCGCATTCCGTCGGGGTGGCCGAACCACGCCAGATGCGCCGCCGTCATGTGAGGCTGATGCAGGATAGCGGGCGATCGGTTCCGATGAACGAAATCTATCCCTCGGTCCAACTGCCTGCCGAATAGGTCTTTACGCGAATTGTTACAGTCCTCTGGCGCGGACGTGAGCCATTGTGCTTTGGCTTTGCACGCCCGGCGTCTTAGATCAGAATAAGATCAAAAGACGAGGTGCCCGAAATGGCCTATAAGAATGTGCTGAAATACTCGGATGTGACGCCCAAGGCGGATTACATGAATCGCCGCCAGTTGATGGGCGGTGCTGCCGGGTTGTTTGCTGGTATGGCCATTGGCCCGGCGCTGGGCGCATCGAAATACTCGACCGATGCCAAACCAAACACGTTCGAGGAGATCTCGAGCTACAATAACTTCTACGAGTTCGGGACCGGCAAGGAAGATCCAGCACGTCATGCGCATCAGCTGACCGTCGACCCTTGGTCGGTGCAGATCGATGGCATGGTCGACAAACCGGGCAGCTATGGGCTGGAAGATATTCTGGCGAAGGTCAGCCAAGAGGAGCGCATCTATCGTTTCCGCTGTGTTGAAGCCTGGTCGATGGTCATCCCGTGGTATGGCTTCGAACTCAAGCAGCTCTTGGATATGGCAGGCGTGCAGTCTGGCGCCAAATACGTGGCCTTCGAAACGTTGGTCCGCGAAGAAGAGATGCCGGGCATTCGCAGCGTGAACATCGACTGGCCCTATCGCGAAGGGCTGCGTCTGGACGAAGCCATGCACCCACTGACCATCATGGCCACCGGTGTTTATGATCAGCCGATGCCGAAACAGAACGGCGCGCCGCTGCGTCTGGTGGTGCCGTGGAAGTATGGCTTCAAATCGATCAAGTCGATTGTCCGCGTCACGCTGACCGACAAACAGCCGCAAACCTCGTGGAACATGTTGCAGTCGCGCGAATACGGCTTCTATTCGAATGTGAATCCTGAAGTCAGCCACCCGCGCTGGTCTCAGGCGACCGAACGCACCATTGGCGGCGGTCTGTTTGCCAAGCGCAAAGAGACGCTGATGTTCAATGGCTATGAAGAAGAAGTCGCTGGGCTGTATGCCGGAATGGACCTGGCGAAGAACTTCTGATGCAGATCGAGAGCATCTCTGAGCTGACCTGTCCCTCTTGCGGGCATAAATCGCGCGAGGAGATGCCCTCTGATGCCTGCATGTTCTTTTTTGAATGCAAGGGCTGCCACCAAGTCCTGCGCCCGAAACCCGGTGATTGCTGCGTGTTCTGTTCCTATGGGACCGTCGCGTGCCCGCCGATCCAAAACGGAGAAAGCTGTTGTTCGTGAAACTTGCTGACCATCTGAACAGTGGACTGCGCAAAGTTCCGGTCTGGCTTGTCTATGCGCTCGGGGCGACGCTTCCGTTTTGGTACCTCTATCTGGGACTGACCGGGGGGTTGGGCGTCGAGCCGATCAAAGCGTTGGAGCACGAGCTGGGAGAGCTGGGGTTGCAAGCGCTGATCCTTGGGCTGGCGGTTACCCCGTTGCGCGCCATTACTGGGGTGAACCTGATCCGGCTGCGTCGCGCGATCGGCGTGCTGACCTTCTTCTATGTTGCAGCGCATCTGCTGGTCTGGCTGGTGCTGGATGTTCAGATCCTGTCCGAGATCTGGAAGGACATCCTGAAGCGTCCCTATATTACGGTTGGCATGGCGGCGTTCATTCTGATGACGCCTATGGCGATCACCTCGAACAACTGGTCAGTACGCAAACTTGGTCCGCGGTGGCGTAAGCTTCACAAGCTCGTTTATCCGACGGCGGCGCTGGGCGGCATCCACTATATAATGGTCGGAAAAACCTGGGAGGCTGAATCACTCATATATATGGCCGTGATTCTGATGCTTCTGGGGTGGCGTGTGTACGACTCGCGGAAAAAACAGCGGTCGCGGGCGATTCATCAGGGTAATTCGGCGAGACCAGCCTAGATTCTTCCCGAAATCCGGAAGTGACTCGGAAAAATGCCCGGCGATTCATCTGAATCGGCCGGGCATTTTCGTTGAATCGGCATATCAGAACATTCGAGTCTGTGGATAACTGTGGTTGCGACAGATCTTGTGCATATTAGACGCAAACATTATTGCGCAAAAACGGGTTTCTTCTTACCATTGATTGCGCAACCTACCGTTTTTTAAGGAAAAAACAGGGTTTTCGAAAAAAATGCACTTTTCTCGAAAAAAGCGCTTGCGGGTCGGGTCCAGTAACCTTAGAACCCACTTCACCGGCGGCGCTGAGGCGCACAACGGGACGCCAGACGGCGCGGACGACGGGGTCGAGAGACGCAAGAGACTGCAAAGTTTG